>JANNJB010000533.1:0-7021 GCA_031405615.1 Vicinamibacteria bacterium
AGAGGGTTCCATTGACGTCGGTCAGCTTGTCGGGAACGCCCAACGTGGAGGTGCCCTGGTAATTCGCCAGGACCACCGTGCCTGCGCTGGTTCCGTCGGTGCGCCACAAAACGCTCAATGTGGTGGTGACGTTTCCAACGAAGTAGACGTAGTTCCCGGACCGGGTGAACTTGGACGGGGACGCGCCAGCTGAACCCGGGGTGAGGTCCTTGACGCGTACCGTGCCTGCTTCCGTCCCGTCCGACTTCCACAGCTCGCGGCCCGAGGCCACGTCGGTGGCCGCGAACAGGACGACGCCGTTCAGCTCTGTGAAGTTCGCGGGGCTTCCGGAATTGGGCGAAATGCGGATGTCCTTCAACATCAAGGTGCCGGCGGTGGTGCCGTCGCTCATCCAGAGTTCATGGCCGTTCACCATGTCGGTCGCGCTGAAGAACAGCCGGCCGAGGGCCGCGCGCTGGAGCTGCAGGTTGGAGACATTTGCGACGCCGGGCAGGATGTCTTTGACCATGTAGGCGCCCCCGGGCGCGCCATTCGAGGCCCAAACCTGATCGCTCCCGAAAAAGAAGATCGTGGACCCGGCGATCGTCAGGCCGTGGGCGGTGGATTCGACCGCGCTGTAGGGGACGGAGGAGATGGCAATCGTCCCCGCCGCCGTGCCGTCGCTGCGCCAGAGCTGGCTTGTCGTACCGCTACTTCCGGTGAAATAGAGGAACCCGCCATAGGCAGTGAGGTCGCCCGAGTCGTAGAGGTGTCTGATGCGGTTGGTTCCTGCCGGGGTGCCGTCGGTGCGCCAGAGACCATCCACCCCAGAGGACGCCTGTTGAATCTGGAAGTAGAGGTACCCGTCGTACTCGGCAGCGTCGCCGCCGTAGTAGAGGGCGCCCTGAGACCCCGCCAGAATGTCCAGCACCTGGTACGTACCCGCCGCAGTGCCGTCGGAAGCCCACAACTCGCGGCCCGATGCGGCGGTGACTGCGGTGAAGAAAGCGAGATTGCCGAGACCCCCCTCCAACTTTGGATTTGAACTGCTGGCCCCGGCGACGATGTCGGACACCATGAACGTGCCCTCGGCGGTTCCGTCGCTTCGCCACAGCTCCCTCCCCGAGGCCGCAGTGGTCGCCGAAAAATAGAGCACACCGCCAATGGCGCACATGGATGATGGCGTGATGCCGACCGTCCCCACTACCGCATCTTTCACCATCTGGGTTCCGGCTGAGGTGCCGTCGCTTGCCCACAACTCGCTGCCAAAGTCAGCGAGGTAAGCGCTGAAATACAGCCGATCCCCGACGACGGTGAAAGAAATGGGGAACGACCCGTTGACCCCGGGGACGATGTCTTTCACCATGAATGTGCCGGCTTCCGTACCGTCCGTACGCCAGAGCTCAATGCCGGCAAACGGTGTCTCGGCGGAGAAGTAGACGACGCCGTTGAACAGGGTAAGACCCTCCGGGTCGGACGAGGCTGCTCCTGGGTTAATGTCTTTGAGCTTCCGCGTGCCTTCGGTGGTTCCATCCGTCACCCACAACTCGCGATCGTCCGACGCGTCGACCGCTGAAAACACTGCGACGCCTCCGACCTCCACAAACTCGTTTGGAAATCCCGAGGCCGCGTTGACGGACGGGTTGATCTCCTTGAGCTTCACGGCGCGTTGTGCGTGTGCGGGGCCCGCGGCCGCCATCCACACGGCCGTCAGCAACAGTGCGCGCAGAGCAAAGGTATTCGTTTTCATTCGTTCCCTCGAAGTTGGTTTCCACCCGCCAAAAGAATCCCTGCCGGGCAGGTTCCGCCCGGGGAAGACATCAGTACCGCGCCCGAAGCGCGCGTCACGCGAGGCGCCGGTTGCCCCTGGCCTCGCGGATTCGACTCGTGTTGGAGTTTGCCGCCCGACAAATGCACACCTCGTGCGGCCAGAGCCGCGGACTCTTGGGAGAGTGCGGGTACCCTATGTGCGCCGCTGGGCCAAGTCAAGCCAACAGCGGGTTAAGTGACCGAATTCACATCGCCACTCCACAGGGGATCGCCGCCCATGATCCGGCAGCGGCTACAACAGCAGGGCGTCCACCCGATGGGCGTGGACAATCTCCTCGCACGGCGACCACTTGAAGATGGTGAACCGCCCGTCCTGCGAGGCGACGAGCGCGGTCGCATCGTGCTGATCGTGTACAAACTGGGCGGCCGAGAGATGACGTGTGCCGCCGAGCTGCGTGGGTGCGGTCAGGGCGCGTTCGTTTCCTTCGACGGGCTCGGTGTGAGAGACCTGCTCGACCGGCGCGCTTCCCCGCCTTCGCGTGATCTTGGCCCCGAGTGCCAGCACCTCGTAACGGTCGTTGATGATGGTGGCGCCGTCCACCGCCGTGAGTCCGGCTACCGCCTCCACCGCGCGGCGCAGGTCCTCCTGCCATTCGTGCCGGCCCTCACCCTCGGGTTCGGAGGCAAGCACTTCGGTCAGACCGCGAAACGGAGGCTCCACCGCATACACCATCGGCGTCACCACGGATTCCCGCCACTGGCTGGAATCGGCGGGCACCACCAGCAAGGCGCCGCCGCGGCCGTGCGCCCGCATCGACGCCGCCATTTCGATGAGGACATTCACGTGTTCGAGGGATCCGAAGGCCTCGGTGAAACCGAGCAGCGACTTCACGAGCTGCGGACAATCGGGCACCGCCGCTCCACCCGCTTCGTCGACCACCTTCACCGAGTCGCCTTCGAGCACCGCGACGTTCACGAACTTGCCGAACGGTTCGCTGCGGTGCTTGATCACCAGCAGCCCCCGACGCCACCACCTCGACCACGAGGCAGAAGGCGGGCACGTCGCGGGTGGTTCCCCACACATGAAAGTCGTAGTCGTCGCGCCAGACCCCCAAGTGGATGCCGGGGCGCTTCACCGCGGGGGCGACCTTCGCGAGAGGCGCTGGCCGCAGGGGAATGGGCGCCGCGAAACGGAGGGGATGTCCGGCGAGGTCGGGCGGCACGTAGGCGAGGGAAATGGTGGGGGTGATGCCCTCTTCGCGGCGCAAGCTGGCCCAGAAGGCGGCGTCGATCAGGGCCTCGATCGCGATCGCGGTCGGAGTCTCCGGGAGTCCTTCGTGGCCGCGCTCGCGGGCCGCATCGAGGTGCCGCGCGAAGTGGGCCTGGACCTTGGGGGCCACGAGCCGGGCGGCGGGGTAGGCGGATTCGGTCATTCGGGAGGAGGATAATCTCTGCGGTCACGAAGCGGTCCGGCCGAAGTTGCCGCGAACGGCAGGGGTCGGCACATCTTCCCTTGGTATGGGGAAAGATCAGTAGTAATCTTTCCTCTATAGAAGGAAAGAATGAGAGACCTGATAGACCGCTTCGTTCTCGAGTCCCGCGCGCGAAGGTTCCCTGACGTCACGGCTCGCCGGGCCCGGCTCTTCGCGCTTCCCGGGAAGGTGGACGCGGTGATCGGCATGCGGCGGTCCGGGAAGACCTGGCTCCTCTACCAGCGGATCCAGCAGTTATTGGCCCAGGGAGTCCCGCGCGAACGGATTCTCTACGTCAACTTCGAAGACGAGCGCCTTCGGCCCCTCTCGACCGGGGATCTACAGGAGTTCCCCGAAGCGATCTACCGACTGAACCCCGAAGCTCGCGAGGAGACCTGCTATTTCTTCCTCGACGAAGTCCACGTCGTTCCCGGGTGGGAGCAGTTCGTCAGGAGGCTCAACGACGAGGGCAACGTCCAGGTCGCAGTCACCGGTTCGTCGGCCGCGCTGCTCAGCCGGGAGATCGCAACCAGCCTTCGTGGACGAAGCCTCTCCACCGAGGTGCTCCCGTTCGGCTTCGACGAAGCGTTGAGACACGCCGGAACCGAGCCTCCGAAACGTTTCCCGGTTGCAGCCCGAATGCGGTCAACGCTCGAGGGCTCGTTGAAGCGGTACATGGAAGTGGGCGGCTTCCCGGAAGTTCAGTCCTACGAGCCCGAGACCCGCGTCCGGCTGCTCCAGGAGTATGCGCAGGTGGCGGTGTTTCGCGATGTCGTTGAGCGTCACGCGGTTTCACACATCCCTGCCCTGCAGCAGGTGGTTCGTCATCTGCTCGCGACGCCGTCCCAGCCGCTCAGCGTCAACAAGCTCTTTCAGACCCTGAAGTCGCAGGGGTTTCGCCTCGCCAAGGACGCTCTCTACGCCGATCTCCGTCATCTGGAGGACGCCTTCCTCATCGGGACGATCGAGATCGACTCGCCGTCGGCGCGCGCGCGCATGACCAATCCCCGCAAGTGCTACCTCATCGACACGGGGTTCGCCCACGCCTTCTCCATGAGAGCCGAGGCGAACCTCGGGCCTCTGCTCGAAAACCTCGTGTATCTGGAGCTTCGACGACGAAGGTACGAGCTCTCCTACGCGCTTACCGCCACGGGCCGGGAGATCGACTTCGTGGCGCGGCGGGCGAAGACCGAGCCGGAGATGATCCAGGCCTGTGCCGACCTGCGCGACCCGGCGACGCGGCAGAGGGAAATCGCCGCCCTCGAAGAAGGATTCCGCGAGGGGCGCGGGCGATCCGCGACCATCGTGACCCTGCGCGACGAGGAGACGCTCGTCGTCGGCCGCCGCAAGGTTCGGGCAGTCCCGGCCTGGAGATGGCTGCTCGAGGGGCTCTCGGCCTGATCAGGTGATTCTCCCTACGTCATTGCGAGCCGCTCCACGAACTAAGGTCCGTGACTGGGAAGAGAAACCCCACGTCGTCATCGCGAGCGACCGGACGTTTTGCGGGGAGCGAAGCGATCCTCGGCAGTCCCGGTAGTGGTGGGCCGCAGGGCCGGGCACTGGTGTGGGCTCGCTGCGCCGGAACCGCCTCCTGCGTCGCCACTGGAACGCGCGACGATGGAATCGTGTGGCTCCTTCACGTGAGCGATCCGGCTCTCGATCCGCGTCCGCCAGGTCTCCTCACCCACGTTCATGTAGGTGAGCCAGCCGTCCTGATGCCGGTCGCTATTCCAGTCGACCCAATTGAGGTTGTAGAGGTCGCCGTCGATCTTGTAGGTCGAGCGGCCCTTGACCTTGTCCCACACCGGCTGCTTCCGGTTCGCGGAGTTCGTGCCGAACATCGGCTGAAGCGGTTCGTCACCATCTCGAGTCCGGCGCTTATCCAGGCCCAATCGGCGGTCACGAGCGGAACCGGCGTTTATCGCTTCCCCGCCCTTCCCATCGGCGCCTACAGCGTGAAGTTCGAATTGAGCGGTTTCACTACGGTCGTGCGTGAAGGGGTGCGCCTGGAGATGGGACAGAACGCCCAGATCGACGCGAACCTCGACGTCTCGGCCATGCAGGAAGTGGTGACGATCACCGGCGAGGCCCCCCTCATCGACACCCGTGACATCACGCGCGTCAACCGCTTCAATCAGGAAGTGCTCCAGAACATCCCCTCCGCGCGTGACCCCTGGGTGATCCTCCAGCAGTCCGCCGGCATCGTGATGGACCGCGAGAACATCGGCGGCAACATGTCGGGCCAGCAGAGCAACTTCGTCGCCCGCGGCGCCGCGATGACCCAGCAGAAGTGGAACCTCGACGGCATCGACATCACCGACATGTCCGCCACCGGCTCTTCCCCCGTCTACTATGACTTCGACGCGTTCGAGGAGATGCAGATCTCCACGGGCGGAGCGGACGTCACTATGCAGAGCCCGGGCGTGGGCGTGAACCTGGTCACCAAGAGCGGCACCGACAAGTTCAAGGGTTCCGCACGCTACTACGTCACGGACGACCGCTTCCAGTCGACCAACGTCACCGACGCTCTGCGTCTGCGCGGAGCCACTTCCGGAAACCCGATCCAGAACATCAAGGACTACGGCGCGGAAGTCGGCGGGCCCCTTGTGAAGGGCAAACTGTGGGCGTGGGGTAGCTACGGCACCCAGGACATCAAGGTCGGCGTCAACAACTTCTTCCTGAAGACCCCGGCGTGCATCGGCATCACTCCCGCCAACGCCGCGACCACTCCCTTCGAGATGGTCAAGAGCTGCCTGAACACCGACCTCACCAAGCTCCTGACCTACAACGCGAAGGTGAATTATCAGGTCGCAAAGAACACCCAGCTTTCTCTCTTCTTCAACGCGGCCAAGAAAGACCGCAACGCGCGCGACTCCTCCGACCTCCGTCCCATCGAGACCGCCTACCGGCAGGGTGCCGTCATCGACGAAAGCTTGGGTTCGAGCCTCTGGAAGATCGGCATTCCGAAGACCTACAAGGCTTCGCTGCGCCACATCTTCTCTGACCGCTTCATGATGGAGTTCCAGTATGCCCATGTCGGCAATAACTTCACGCTCGACTTCCAGGAGTCGGCCCTGGGCGCTGTCCAGTCGACCTTCGAGATCGCGAGCGGTCTGTGGGGCCGTTCTTTCCAGGCGTCCCAGTTTGTCCGCCCGACCAACAGCTTCGACATCACCGGCACCCGTTCGTCCTCCGGTTTCCTCGGTGGCGACCACGCGATCAAGTTCGGCGTGCGCTACCGTCAGGATCGCGCGATCAGCAAGAACCACCGGGGCGGAAACGTCGAGGCGCGCTGGCGCGACGCCAACGGTGACCGCACGTTCCAGTCCTCCGAGGCCGCCGAGGCAAACCTGTACCGGGACAGCTACACGGACTACAACGTCTTCGACACGTCCGCGTACCTTCAGGACACCTTCACCAAGGGGCGGTTCACTCTTCTCGCCGGCCTGCGCCTCGACCGTCAGTGGGATCGCACGAACAAGAGCGAGGTGCAAGCACACCCCTTCTTCGGCCAGACCACCCGCACCGGCCTTGCGTTCAATCACCTCCCGGCCGTCAACTTTGCGGGCGCCGATCCGGGTGTCACCTTCAATGACCTAGCACCCCGTTTGGGCATGACCTTCGACCTCAAAGGCGACGGACGCGGCGTGGTCAAGGTTAACTATGCGCGTTACTACTCGCAGCTCGGCGACGGCGATCTCGCGGGAACCCTCAATCCCGTGCAGGCGTCCTTCGTGCGCTGGCCATGGACCGACCTCAACGGCGACCTCACGGTGCAGCCGGGCGAGGTGAACATCTCG
>JANNJB010000534.1:0-7249 GCA_031405615.1 Vicinamibacteria bacterium
CCTTTCCTCGGCATCACTCACGTACCTCATCGCGATCGGACCGCCGGACAACCGATGACCGCCTTCGGAAAGTTCCTCGAGGAGGGCGACCGATTGTTCGTACCGGACGGCCTTCAGGTGAACCACATGTACGTCGACGGCCTCGACGTGAGCGATCTCTACGAAGGTGCTTCGAGGTCCTTCATCGACGCCTTCTAGCTCCTACTTCGGGAGTTTCCCGGCGCTGCCCTTCCCGGCTCGCGGGCCTTTGTTGTCCCGCGCGGGCGCCCGGTCGAGGTTCGCGAGGCGGCTCCCCGTTTCGTACATCAGATGGCTGATGCGCGCCATCTTGTCGAACGAAATCTTGTCCACGGTGTCGGTGTTGAAGTGGTAGTCCGCGTGGAGGCCGGTCGAGTAGAAAATGACCGGAATGCCTTTGACGGCGTAGCTGTAATGGTCACTGCGATAGTAGATCTGCTGCTCATCCGCGGGATCGTTCGCCGTGTAGTCGAGCTTCATCGGCGCCTTCAGGCCGGCGTTCGCGGCTTCCGAGATGTTGTGCAATTCGGTGCTGATGCGGTCGGAGCCGACGAGGTAGACGGTGTTCGCTTCTTTTGCATCGTCCAGGTTGTTCCGTCCCACCATGTCCATGTTGAGCACGGCGACCACCTTGTCCATCGGCACGTTTGAGTAATCCGCGAAATAGCGCGAGCCCAAGAGCCCCCGCTCCTCGCCGGTGTGCCAGATGAAAACGGTGGAACGCTTCGTCTTCGGACCGGTCGCGAACGCCTTGGCGAGCGACATCAGCGTGACCGTTCCTGAACCATCGTCGTCGGCGCCGTTCCAGATGCGGTCGGTGACGAGAGTTCCCGGCTTTACGCGGCCAGGGACAGCCCCCAGGCGGCGCTTTCCTTCAGGAGCGGCCTCGCTCACCGGCGCGTCGACGACTTCGCCATCCGCGTAGCCCACGTGATCGTAGTGCGCCCCAAAAGCGACGTAGGTGTCTTTGAGTTTCGCGTCGGAACCCTCGACCATGGCCACGACGTTCCGGGTGAACTGCGTCCGGACGATTTCGTAATCCGTGTCGATTCCGAAGGTCACCGAGACTCCCTTGAGCGACGCCGCGGGAAGCGGCTCCTGGTTCGCCGCCTTCGCCTTGAGTTCCGCGTACTTCACGTCCGAACCGCTGAAGAGGAATTCGAAGAACTCATCCTGCGCGCTCACCGCCGGAGGAACAGGTTTGTCGAGCCGCTCGGCCGTGGTGAAGTCCGGGGTGGGCAGGGGCGCGCCGCCCCGGCCGGCGGGTGGAGCCGCCGCGGGAGAGGGACTCGGCGAGGGCGAGGCCGTCGCGGCCGCCGGAGGACCAAACATCGACGGCATGGGCGGACCGATGGTGGCGACCGCCTTCATCACGTCGGTCCCGTAACGCGATCGGCCGCCGAGGAGTCGGCGGATCGTTGGCGCCTCGGCGCCTTTGGGTCCGCGGGGTCCGAGGAAGACCACAACCTTGCCGGCGACGTTGCGGCCCGCGTAGTCGTCGACGTTGAGGGTCGGGAGCGATGCGCCATAGCCGACGAATTCGATCTCGTCCGCCGTGAAGCTCCGCTTGCCGCCCGCGTTACGAGGGAAGGAAATTCCCTCCCCATCCTTGAACGTCCTGGTCTGCCCGTTCACCGTGACGCTGACCGTGTTCCGGCTCGTGGCCTTGACGCCGCGAACCGCGACCCGCTGGAAATACGATCCGTTGTCGCCGCCGGCCTTCACGCCCATGGCCTTGAGTTCCCCCGCGATGTACGCGGCCGCGAGGCCCAGACCCTCGGTAAAGGTCGCACGCCCTTCGAACTCGTCGGAGGCGATCTGAGTCAGCCAGACCTTGAGGTCGGCCTCGCTGATCGAACCGGCGCCCCCGGAGGCGGCCCGCGCAGCCGGCATGGAAAGGGCCGCGAGGGCAAAGGCGGTGGCGATGCCCGCGGCAAGCCGGCGTCGATGGGAGGATGGTTTCATGAGGTCTCCGGGAGCGGCTTTGTGAGGGGACCGGGGGTGCCGGGTCGTTAGAGCTTTCGAGCGGTGGCTTCGCAGCTTGAAACCTCGAATTTGCCCGGGGCCTCGATGTTCAACGTGCTCACGACGCCGTCGTCGACGATCATCGAGAAACGCTGGGACCGGGTCCCCATGCCGTGCTTCGAAGCGTCCAGTTCAAGGCCGATCTGTTTCGTGAACGCGGCGTTCCCGTCGGCGAGCATCAGGACCTTCCCGTCCGCGCCCTGCGACTTCGCCCAGGCGTCCATCACAAAGACATCGTTGACGGCAAGGCAGGCGATGGCGGCCACGCCTTTGGCCTTGAGTTCATCGCCCTGCTTCACATAGCCGGGCAGGTGTTGCTTCGAGCACGTCGGGGTGAAAGCGCCTGGAACCGAGAACAGGACGACCTTCTTGCCGGCGAAGACCTCCGCGGTGGTGAGGGGCTTGGGACCGTCGGCGGTCATGGTGGTGAAAGTGGCTTCGGGCAGGCGGTCGCCGACCTGGATGGACATTGTTGAATTTGCCTCGTCGTTGTTGATCTGAAAAAGCGGAAGGCGCACCCTCAGTTGGTGCGCCTCGGAACGACGAGATGATATCCGGCTTGCCCGCCGCGCGCGGAGGTGGACAGGAGCCGTTCTGCCGCGCCGGGCTCCTAGACCAGGTGGCCGGGCACGGTCACCTGGTCTTTCGCGAAGTGGCGATAGGCGAGGTACCCGAGCGCGGCCAGACCGCCGACCACGATGGCGGCGCGGATCACCCGCATCAGGCTGATGAACCAGGCGATGCCGATACCGAAGGCCGCCCACTGGAACCACCAGTCTCCCGGGGATGTCATCAGGTTGATGACAAAGAGCATGGCCACGATCATCGGACCCGTGATCAGGAACTTGATGGCCTTGAAGGTCTTGTAGCCGGGGATCAATGAAGTCATGGGTTTCTCCTTAGCCGTTATCAGAAGAAACGAACCCCCGCGTCCAAAAGTTCGAATCGGGGACAAGCGGCCGAACCGCTCGTGGCCCATAAACTCCACCGATGCGCGTTGTTGTAGCCATGTCCGGAGGCGTCGATTCCTGCGTCGCGGCCGCTCTGCTCAAGCAGGAGGGTCATGACGTCGTGGGGATTTCCATGCAGCTCCATAACCAAATGGAGGGTCAGACGGAGGGCCACGGTTCCTCCTTCGGGCGGTGCTGCGCGCTCAACGACCTGCATGACGCCAAGCGAGTCGCCTCCCAGCTCGGCCTGCCTCACTACGTGCTGAACCTCGAGGATGCCTTTCGCAAGGGCGTGATCGAACCCTTCGTGAAGGACTACGCCGAGGGCCGGACTCCCCTTCCCTGCGCGAACTGCAACACCGACGTGAAGTTCGACTCGCTGCTCGCGCGCACCCGCGCCCTTGGAATCGACCATGTCGCCACCGGCCACTATGCGCGGAAGGATCAGGACCCGGCCACCGGCCACTTCCGCCTGCTCCGCGGCGTCGATCCCGACAAAGACCAGTCCTACTTCCTCTTCGGTTTGACCCAGGAGCAACTCGCGGCCGCGGTCTTTCCGGTCGGCCATCTTCACAAGGCCGAGGTTCGCCGGATCGCGAAGGGCCTGAACATGGCGACCGCCGACAAACCTGAGAGCCAGGAGATCTGCTTCGTTCCCGACGACAACTACGCGGGCTTCGTCGAGAAGAATCGCAAGGATGCGACGCTTGCGACCGGGGCGATCGTCGACCAGGCCGGGGCTCGGCTTGGCGAACACGCTGGGGTTCATAAGTTCACGGTTGGCCAGCGCAAGGGCCTCGGCGTGGGATCGCCCGTCCCGCTCTACGTGATCGGCATCGATGCGGCTTCGCGCGAGGTCACCGTAGGCCCCGAGACGGCGCTTCTGTCATCTCACGCGCGGGTTCGCGACGTGAACTGGCTGTCCATCGCGCAGCCCTCAGATCCGATTCGCGCCACCGCGAAGATCCGCTACCGCGCCAAAGACGCGGCCGTCACGATATCGCCCGACCCGACCGGCCATGGCGTCACCCTCGCCTTCGACGAGCCCCAACGGGCCATCACGCCCGGCCAGGCCGCGGTGTTCTACGACAGCGACATCTGTCTCGGCGGCGGCTGGATCGAGTCGAGCGCAAAACCGCTCTCGTCCATCCATTGAACCCCGCCTACGTCTCGCCCCTCAATCGCGAGGTTCCGGTCGCGCGTCCGGGCGAGTTCGCTCCGCTCGCGATCGGCAGGATCGCGGTGGAGCCGCCGGTCGTCCTCGCCCCGATGGCCGGAGTCACGAATCCGCCGTTCCGGTCGATCTGTCGCGAGTTCGGCGCCGGTCTTTACGTAAGCGAGATGATCACGGCCCGTCCACTTGTCGACGGGAATCCAAAGACCGAGCTGCTCGCGAGCTTCGCGCCTGACGAGAAGGTGCGCTCTCTGCAGCTGTACGGCGTCGATCCGCACTACGTGGGTGAGGCCGTGCGCGTGCTGGTGAGCGAGGGTCGGGTCGACCACATCGACATGAACTTCGGCTGTCCGGTCCGGAAGGTCACCTCGAAGGGGGGCGGGGCCGCTCTCCCCCTGAAACCGAATCTTCTCCGCGGCATCGTAAGCGCAGCCGTGAAGAACGCCGGGGCCATCCCCATCACGATCAAATTCCGCAAGGGCATCAGCGACGACCTCCTCACCTTTCGTGAGACCGGCCGCATCGCGGAAGGCGAGGGCTGTGCCGCCATCGCTCTGCACGCGCGCACCGCGGCCCAGCTCTACGACGGCGAGGCGGATTGGACGGCGATAAGTCAGTTGAAGGAGACGGTGCGTTCGATCCCGGTGCTCGGCAACGGCGACATCTGGGAAGCGCACGATGCTCTGCGAATGATGCGGCAGACCGGCTGCGACGGCGTCGTGGTGGGCCGCGGGTGCCTGGGTCGCCCCTGGCTTTTTCGGGATCTGGCCGACGTATTCGCCGGACGTGAGCCACAAGACCCGCCGAACTTCCGTGAGATTTCGGTCACGATGATGAAACATGCGCGCGGCCTCGCGGCCTTCATGGGCGAGTTCCCGGGCATGCGCGCCTTCCGCAAGCATTCGGCCTGGTACACCAAGTGTTTCCCGGGTTCAGCACCTCTGCGGGACGCGTTGATGCGGGTCGAGTCGCTCCAACAGCTCGAAGAGACCATCGCGGTGGTCGATCCGCAGACGCCGTTCCCACCCGCGGCCGTGCGGGTGGCGCGCGGCAAGAGTGGGGGCACGCAGAAGGTGGCGCTGCCCGAGGGCTACCTCGATCACCTGGAAGACGCGACGCCTCCCGGCCCCGAGGCCGAGAGCGCGGATTCGGGAGGCTAGGAAATGCGCCACGCGGGCCGCCGGATCCTGATCCTCATCGTCCTCGCCGCTCTCGCTCCCGATCTGGCGAGCGGCAATGATCGATTCGCCTTCAACCTCGTCCTCGAGGGGCGTCTGGTCACCACTCCCCCGACGACCAGCTTCTTTGACCGCGGACTCGGCAAGACCAGATACGGGCACGAGCCTCGTGCGGTGCAGGCGAAGCTCGCCCAGGCCGCGTTCCTTGGCCGGTTCGATGTGCGTCCGGATCTGACTCTGCGCGTTCACGCCAACGTGGATGCCGAACACAACTTCGAGAGGCGCGTTGATGTAGTCGAAGCCCTCGTTCGGTATCACCCTGCGATCGGCGACACCGCGTCACTCGACATTCGAGCGGGCCTCTTCTTCCCCACGGTCTCCCTCGAGAACACGGAAATGGCGTGGCTCTCGCCGTACACCTCCACGTTCTCGGCCATCAATGCCTGGATCGGCGAGGAGGTTCGAAGTCTCGGCGTCGAGGCCGGGCCGTCCTTCCGACTCGGCGAGGCGCAGCTGCGCCTCTTCGGCGCCTTCACGCGCGGCAACGATCCCAACGGGACACTTCTGGCCTGGCGCGGGTTCGCGTTGCACGACCGGGTGAGCGGTTTCGCCGATCGGATCCCGCTGTCACCTCTTCGCGTGTTCGAGCAAACCGGCCTCTTCCCGGATCAGCCCCTCCACGTTCAGCCGATGCGGGAAGTCGATCAGAAATGGACCTGGTCGGCCGGTGGGTCGCTCACTCACGACCGCTACCGCGCGAAGCTGCTCTATCAGCCGAAAACCGCGGATCCCGGTTCGTTCGACGGCGAGCAGTACGCGTGGCGGACCGGCTACTTTGCTGCGGGGGTCGCGCGCTCGTTGGGCCCGTTCGAGATCCTGGCTCAAGGCCTCGACGGTGAGACGCGGATGGGGGTGACGCCACAGGGCCGAAACGCCGTGGCCGCCGGGTTTCAGGCCGCGTACCTCCTCGCCACATGGGCTGCGCCGGAAGCGAAGCACCGTCTCACCGCGCGCTACGACGTGTTCCGTGTGCGGGACCGCGACGAGTTCGTGCGTGAGGACGCGAATGACGAATCCGGCCACGCGTGGACGTTCGCCTACGTCGTGAGCCCGTCGTCCCGACATCGGATCACCGCGGAAGTGGTGCGGGTCTTCAACACCCGGACGAACCGCCGTGACCTCGGCCTCGACCCACGCTCGGTCGAGATCCTCGGCACGCTCTCCTGGCGGCTGGTCTTCTAGGAGGGATCGTTTCGGCCCCGGGGTCCAACCGGAGAGCCACTAGCCCGGCGGCCCGAGAGGGCCGGATGGACTACGACTACGCCAGAGCCGCGCGGATGGCTTCGGCATTCTTGTCCGCATATTCCGACGTCGTCAGCCTGGCCGCGGCCTCGAGGGCTTCAATCGGAAAGACGCGAAGTTCCCTCAAGGCGTGGGCGATGCAGAAAAGCGTCACGCCGCCCTTGCCCAGTCGGCTCGGGATCTTTGCGACATCGATGACGTGCAGAGTCGCGCTGGTCTTCAGGTCGCCCACGTCACTCATCGCGAACACCAGATTTTGGGGGGTCATCGCCGCGAGCTGAGGGCCGACCTTAGCGGCGCCCTCCTGGCTCAGCAGGATCATCGCGTCGGGCCGGGTGATTCCGGTGTAGTCGATCTCGCGCGGGCTCAGGACGATTTCGGCGATGCTGTGTCCGGTCATCACGGTGATCGGATAGTCGTCGCGCTGAGCGGCCCACAGCCCGGAGAGCAATGCCGCCTCACCGACCAGGCGCGCCGCCGACTTGACCTTGCCTCCCGCGGATCCCGCGACCAGAAGCCGGAACGGGCGGGAGAGAGACGACTCGAAACGCGGGGCGATGGGCAGTGGCGCCTTCAGGGGCTTCCCGCTTTGTGACTGAGCC
>JANNJB010000535.1:0-3022 GCA_031405615.1 Vicinamibacteria bacterium
TGAAAAAAAAATAGGATATTGCTGGTACCGCTGTAACCAGCGCCATTCGAGCCACCGCGGCCGCGGGGGTGAGTCCTTCGATCTCCGCTTCGGCGGTCAAACGCACCCGGTGCGCCCAGACCGGGATCACGAACCTCTTGAGGTCGTCGGGAATCAGGAAATCCCGGTCGGAGAGGAGAGCCGCCGCGCGCCCGACTTCGAGCAGCGCCAGCGCGGCCCGGGGCGAGGGTCCGATCTCCATCTGGGGCGCTCGCCTCGTGGCCACGGCCAGGCGCTGCAGATAGGCGATCGACTCCGGGGAGGCAAACACCCGTCGCGAAGCAGTGCGTAGCGCGCGTGCTTCTTCGAGCCCGGAGATGACCGCGGGAACGACCCGCGCGTCGAGGGCCCGTCCGTCTGCCGCGGCCTGCAGCATCGCGACCTCGTCCACATCGGGTGGAAAACCCACATTCACCCGGAGGGCGAAGCGATCCAGCTGCGCTTCGGGGAGCGCGTAGGTTCCTTCGTGCTCGATCGGGTTCTGGGTCGCGGCCACGAAGAATGAAGGATCCAGGCGGTGGGTCTCTCCGTCGATCGTGACTTGTCGTTCCTGCATGGCCTCGAGCAGCGCCGACTGCGTCTTGGGTGGCGTGCGATTGATCTCGTCGGCGAGCAGGAAGTGTGTGAACACCGGCCCGCGAATCAGGTGGAACGTCCGGTTCGATGGGTCGAAGACGTTGGCTCCCAGGAGATCGGCGGGCATGAGGTCGGGCGTGAGCTGAACGCGCGAGAAGTCCATCCCGAGAAGTTTCGCGAGGGACCGCGCGAGCGTGGTTTTCCCAACCCCCGGCAACCCTTCGATGAGGATGTGCCCGCCCGACATGAAGCCCGCGACCATCGATTCGCAGACATCGCGCTGGCCGACGACGCTTTGTTCGAGTGCGGTGACGATTTCCCTCGCCTTGGCCTTCGCCCAGGTAGTTTCCGTTGCCGTCATACGCCCTTCCCCTCCCTTTGTTTCCTGTGAATTTCTCGCGCGACCTCGAGAAGCCCTCGGCCCTCGACCTCCACGTGCAGCACTTCCTTCGCCCGTGTCCGCAGGGCTTCGGCCGCCGCAGCGTGGTGACCGAGACGGTCGTGGATGGCCGCTACGGTCATCAGAAACGAACTCGTCGCACCGCTCGCCGCCTGGGGTTCGGGCCACTCCGGACCGAACCGTCTCCCCAGAGCGAGAACGAAAAGCGCATAGGCGATGAGAATCTGAAAGACGAACAGATCGAGCCCGCGACGGGACTGGAGGCCTTTGGGAGACGAGGCTCGGGCCACGCCATGGTGGTATTCATCGAAGGCCCACTCGGCTTCATCGCCGAAGCGCAGGCGGATTCCCTCGAGCAGGGCGGCGTTCCCGGGCTCCTTCAGTCGGCCGTTCGAGAAGATCTCCTCGGGCAGCAGGAGCACCTCCCCCGGGCCTACGGAGCGCAGCGTCACGAGGGGTTCGTTCCCGGCGTTGCGCACGAGCACGTCGTCCGCCTCCTCGGGTGCTGGATACTCCAGCACCTGGCTCAGGGCAACCGCCGGTCCGTCCAGGGCCAGCGGAAGCCGAAGAGTTCTTTCCGCTTCTTCCTTCCATACGAGCGGATTGAAGGACCGGGAGCGGGACGAGCTCGTCCTGAAGCTGAAGCCAAGCCTCTGGCGGAGCGCGCGAGTGCGGGCGTCCCGGCCGTAGCCGAAGACCAGGCGTCCGCCGCCTCGCAGGAAGCTTTGCACCGCCTCCACATCCGCCTTCGAGAATTCGGAAGAAGCCGATCCGGCCACCACGAGAACGCCCGCGTCGCCAAGGCCCTTTTCGATCGGCTCGTCCAATGTCCGTACCGGAGAGCCCATCTCCTGCAGGTACCAGCGCGCGGCACTCCATCCTGACGAACTGCGGGAGAGGGAACTGGCGCCTGCGGGACCGCCTTGACCCACGGTCAGGAGGGTCATGGCCCCGATGGTCAAAGCGATGACCGCTATCCACCCGCGTCGGCTCAAAACGATGCCTCGAAATCGCGGAGGAGTTCTCGAACGTCGGTGGTTGTAGGAGCCGTGGCGCTGAAGCGGAGGCGGTCCAGCTTTTGCGCCCGCGCCCGAAGGTCCTCCCGGCGCGAACGGCGAAGGACGTCGCGTGTGGTCATGGCGGGATCAGGCTGCTCCTTGAGCGCCGTCGCTGCGAACCACCACCAGATCGAGGTGAGGGCGAGCCGCGCCTCTTCCCGCTCGAGGCAGGCGAGCGCGGCAAGGCGGTGCTGCTCACCGGTGAAAGGCGGAGCCCTCCGCCGGGCCACGACCGCCTCGAGAGCGACGATGCCCGGCCGCTGGTTGAACGCGCGGATCATCCGGATCGCGATCACGACCACCAGCACGAAGGCCAGGCCGGTCACCGTCCAGCCGAGCCATGTCTGCACGTTCGGGCCGAAAACCCGACCCAGCGGTCGGGCTACATCACCAAGCCACTCGGCGACACGCTCCGCGATGAGGCCTGCGTATTCGGACCAGTCCACGGAGGGCGGCTTGCCCGAGGCGCCCGTCCGCTCAAACGCCTCGGTCAGGGTCTGGGGATCGGCGCGCACCCAATCGAAAAGGGGGGCTGCCAAGAAGGCTAGACCTTCCTGGCCGAGTCGAGGGCGTCGATCGCGGAATCAAGGTCCTTGGCGTCTTGTCGACCACGAATATCGAAGTAGACGACGGCGCAGGCCAGGTTGCCGAGAAGGGTCATCGCCGACTGGACCAGACTCGTGACGATGGTCGTGGGCACCTGGAGCCACTGGATCAGCACCGGCATCTCCTCGGTGCGGCGGCCATCGGCCACGTTGCGCGCGGTTTCCACCATGACCGCGATAAGGAGCGGCGCCTGCGCCAGGGCCGAGAGAAGGTACGTGGTCGCGAGCGTCACGACAAGGATCAGGAAGATCCGAAGGCGCGGGTCGTTCCCAAGACCGCCCTTGGGATTGAAGCGGGAGAGTTCGTGACTGCGGGAGAGAGCGGCCGAGTGAAAGGTCGACTA
>JANNJB010000536.1:0-7099 GCA_031405615.1 Vicinamibacteria bacterium
CGCAGATCGAGGGAATCAAGAAGAGGGCCGCCGCCCTAGAAGCGCTGGAATCGGGTCCAAAGAAGGCCGGCGACCTTACGAAGAAGCTCGATGACGCGGTCCTTCGTCGCAAACCCGCGCCCGATAAATGGTCGGCCATGGAAGTGGTTTGCCACCTGCGCGACATCGAGAAGCTCTGGGCGGATCGTCTGGTCAAGGCCGCGTTCTCCGAGAAGCCGGCGTTTTACGCTCTCGACATCGACGCGATGGCGGCGAAAAACAGCTACAACACCCAGGACCTGGGAGCCTCGCTCAAAGAGTTCGCGCGGCTCCGGGAAGACAACCTTCGTCTCCTGCGCGCGCTGCCCGCGAATCAGTGGAAGCGTTCCGGCATGCACCCAAAACGCGGGGAGATCACGATCGAGCGCATCGTGGAGATCATGATCGGCCACGACCAGGGCCACTTTGACCAGATCACCAGGGCTGCCGCCTGAGCCGACTCTTCGCGAATGACCGTTGATACGCCCGCCGCCCCACCCCGAGAACTGCCCCGGAATCCACTGATCCAGACGGCGTTCATCCGCGGGCTGTCGAAGCTCATCTTCCGCCTTACGGGCTGGAGGGCGGTTGGAACCCCCCCGCCCGGTCACGCGAAGTACGTGATGATCTGTGCTCCCCACACCTCGTATTGGGATGGTTTCTGGATGCTCGGGACCGCGTCGATCCTGCGAATGGACCTGCGGTTTCTGGGGAAACACACGATGTTCAAAGGACCTCTCGGCTGGCTGATGCGCGGGCTGGGCGCGGTTCCCGTGATCCGGACCAAGCGCCAGAACACGGTCCAGGCGGCCGCGGCCTGGTTCGAATCGGCCGATGCCTTCCTGCTCGGCGTGGCTCCTGAAGGCACGCGGAAGCTCACCGAGGGCTGGAAGACCGGCTTCTACTGGATCGCAATGGAGGCAAAGGTCCCGATCGCCTGCGCATTCATCGACTACGGCACGAAGACCGGGGGATTCCTCCCAGACGTGATTCATCCCACCGGCGACATCGACCGCGACTTTGATCTGTTCAGGAAGGCCTACGCGAAGATCACGCCGAAGTTCCCGGAAAAGATGAGCCCGATCCGGCCCTTGACCGCCCCGACCGGAACTGCAATAACCGGCTCGTAGGGGCATGCTGTGCATGCCCCGAAATCCTCGAGGGCCCTACGCGCCCGCTGGCGGATCATTCTCTAGGCCGTTTCGTGAGCCCGATCCACAGCGCGCAGCACCGCGCCGACCGAGATGTCGTCGAGCGCGCCGGAAGAGGCGGGGACCACTTGAACCCGCGGTCCGTCCGGACGCCAGACTTCTCCGCGGGTCGGGCCGAACAGGGTCACGGTGGAAGCCCCGACGGCGCCGGCCAGATGTGAGACACCGGAGTCGTTGCCGATGAAAAGGCGAGACGCGGCGAGTGTCGCCGCGAGGGCTTGAAGGGAAGGCTGGTCGATCCTCTCTCCCTCCCACGCTTCAGGCTGTCCCATTTCGGCGGGGCCGCGGATCCAGACGACACGATGCCCCAGGCCCGCGAGGCTTCGACTCAGTTCGACGAACCGCTCCGTGGGCCAGTTCTTTCGCGGGGATCCGCTTCCGGGATGGATGAGAGTCGCTCCCGCGAACGTCGCTTCCTGCGCTCGTGTCATCAGGCGCGGCATCAGCCCCGCGAAGGGGGCGGCTAACGCGGCCGCCGCTTCAGACCACTGCATCGAGATCAACGCGTCCTCCCGCACCGGGGCGGAAAGAATTCGAATCGACTCCGTTGCGGCCTGCTTTGCCGCCTCGATGAGGTCCTGCGAACTGGAGATCGCGACAGCCGCGTCGAATCGCCCGGCTCCCTCCGGCCAGGAGCCCGCAAACGCAGCGGCCAGCGCCGGCGCCTCCGAATCGAAGACGCCGTCGATCCAGGGATCGGCGAGAAGGAGGGTCGCGTGACGAGCGGGCGCGAACAGGGTCGTCCGGAAACCGGACAGATGCAAGGAATAGGTGAGGCGGCGGGTCAGGAGCACGTCCCCAAGGGCGCCGATACGGATCACCAGCGCGCGCCTTGCTCCCGGCTCGCGGGCGGGCGGGCTTCTCTGTGATCGATTAGAAGTGGCCGTCAATTCCCGGATCCTGCTTGGCGTGGAAATAGGTTCATCTGGACCGCCTGGCGTGAATCAAATGAACCAAGGGTCAAGGACTCAAGTGCGAGAGAATACGCGCTCCATGATTCCCAAGACCCGTCTCTTCACCCCCGGCCCCACTCCGCTCTCTCCGGTCGTCCTCCAGGCGATGGGGAAGAACATCCCTCACCACCGGACCGACGAGTTCCGCGCCATCTTCAAGGGCGCGCGCGAGGGCCTGCAGCGTTTCTTCAAGACGACTCAGGACGTTCTGATTCTCTCCTGCTCGGGCAGCGGCGGCATGGAAGCGGCTCTCGTCAATACGCTTTCGACCGGCGACACCATGCTCGCCCTTGTGGCCGGCAACTTCGGAGAGCGCTGGGTGAACATCGGCAAGGCCCATGGCATGGACGTGCAGATCCTCGAGGCCGAGTGGGGAACCGCGGTCAAGGCCGAAGCGGTGAAGGCGGCGCTCGACGCCAACCCGAAGATCCGCGGCGTCTTCGTCCAGCACAATGAGTCGTCCACGGGGGTCAAGCACGACATCCAGGCGATCGCTTCGGTGGTCAAGGACCGCTCGGACGTCCTCCTGGTGGTCGACGCGATCTCGGGCATGGGCGCGATGTCTCTTCACACCGAGGAGTGGGGCGTCGACGTGGTGGTCGTCGGCTCGCAGAAGTCCCTGGCCCTGCCGCCCGGCATGGCCTTCGTGAGCGTCAATGAGAAGGCGTGGCAGCGCATCGCGACCACGAAGTCGCCCAGGTTCTACTGGGACTTGCAGCGCGAGCGAAAGAACCAGGTGAACTTCGAGTCCGCCTGGACCCCGCCCATTTCCCTCGTGGTTGCTCTTGATGCCGTGCTCAAGGATCTCGATGCCGCGGGCGGCGTCGATGCGCTGGTCAAGAACGCCGGCACCCTCGCGGCCATGACCCGGGCCGCCGCGCAGGCGTTGGGTCTTCCTCTCCTGGCTCCAAACGACCATGGCGACGCTCTCACCGCGCTCAAACCGCCCGCCGGCATCGAGATTGGAAAGATCACGAAGATCCTCAAGGGCGAGTTCAAGAGCGAAGTGGCGGGAGGTCAGGGCAAGCTCAAGGGCCAGATCATGCGGGTGGCCCACCTCGGGTACTACGACGTGACGGACATTCTGGGCCTCCTCGGTACGCTCGAGATCGCGCTGCACAAGGTCGGACACAAGTTCAACCCGGGCATAGGCATCGCGGCCGCCAACGCCGAATACCTCAAGAGAGCCTGAGCCCCGTCATGACCTACAAACTCCTCATTCTCGAAGGCATGACCGATCGCGGTCAGGCCGTGCTCGACGCCGAAGGCTGGGTCCTCGATCAGAAGAAAGCCATGCCGCCGGCTGAACTCGCGAAGATCATCGGCGAGTACGACGCCGTGACCATCCGCAGCGGGACTAAGTTCACCGCCGAAGTGGTGGCGGCGGCGAAGAAGCTCCGCGTGATCGGCCGTCCCGGCGTGGGCGTCGACAACGTGGATGTGGAAGCCGCGACAAAGGCCGGCATCTTCGTGATGAACTCGCCCGGCGGCAATCTCGTCTCCACCTGCGAGTTGACCATGGCCCTCATCCTGGCCACGTCTCGCAACATCGGCGCGGCGGATGCCTCGCTCAAAGCGGGCGCCTGGGACCGCAAAGCCTTCGCAGGCGGCACGGAGATCTCGGGCAAGCGCATCGGCATCGTGGGCTTCGGACGCATCGGCCGCGAGGTCGCGGCGCGCTCTAAGGCCTTCGGCATGGAGGTGTGGGCCTTCGATCCCTTCGTTTCCGCGCAGGTGGCGGAGAGGGTCGGCGTGAAGGCCGTGACCTTCGACCAGATCCTCACCGGCTGCGACTACATCACGCTGCACACCGTGATGACGCCGGAGACCCGGCACATGCTGGGCAAGGAAGCCTTCGCGAAGATCAAGCCCGGGGTGCGCATCATCAACGCCGCACGCGGCGAGTTGATCGACGAAGATGCCCTCTATGAAGCGCTCGAGAGCGGCCGGGTCGCGGGTTGTGGCCTCGATGTCCACGCCAAGGAACCGCCCGTCGACTGGAAGATCGCGAAGCATCCGAAGGTGGTGGCGACCCCGCACATCGGCGCGCAGACCGTGGAAGCGCAGGATCGCGTCGGCACCGACATCGCTTACCAGGTGCGCGACTTCCTGAAGGATGGCGTCATCCAGCAGGCGGTGAACTTCTTCCAACTCTCGGGCGAAGCGTACGACCAGATCAAGCCCGCCATCGACCTCGGCGAACGCCTCGCCTCCTTCGTGGCGCAGGTGGCGCCGGGAGAGGTGCGCAAGGTGGCGGTCACGCTTTTCGGCACGTTCAAGGATCTGCAGCCGCAGCCGATACTCCAGGCCACGGTGGCGGGCGCGCTCAAAGCCGGAGACCCTGAGATCTCGTTCGTGAACGCCATGGCCCGCGCCGAGTCGCGCGGGGTGGAGGCGTCCTGCGCCGTCTCTTCGTCGACCACGCGCCATGCGAACCTGATCAGCGTGCACGTCACCACCTCGGAGACCGAGCTTGCAGTGGCGGGAACGCTCTTCGGGGAGGGCCAGCTCCGGCTGGTGGAGATTGACGGCATCCCGGTGGACGCGGTCCTGCACGGACACATCCTCGCCATCAAGAACGACGACACCCCCGGCGTGGTCGGACGGATCGGCACGAAGCTCGGGGAGAACGGCGTCAACATCGCGCAGATGAACCTCGGGCGCAAGGCCGCGGGCGGCCGGGCGGTGATGCTGATCGAAGTGGATGCGGATGTGCCCGAGGCCGTCCTCGACGCTTTGAGGAAGATCGCGGGCGTCCGCGAGGCGCGAGCCATCACGCTCGCGTAACGGTCAGCGCTTGGGCGTGCCGATCTCCCCGAGTTTGCTCGCCATGTCTTCTGCGGACGTCGCGGGCTTGACCGCCTTATCGATGTGGGCGATCTTCCCGTCCTTGTCGATGTAGAAGGTCCATCTCATCGCGAAGCCGCGTTCCGGGTGCAGAACGCCGTAAGCCCGGGCGGTTTCCTTCGTGGGGTCGGAGAGGATCGGGAAGTCGGCCTTCTCCGATTCGGCGAAGGCCTTGTTGCCCTTGTCGCCTTCTCTGGCATCGACGCTGGCCATGAAATACGCGGCCTGATACGCCTTGATGAGACTGCCCTTTTCGGCCAGCGACTTGCACTCGATGGTGCAACCACTGGTGAAGGCCCTCGGGAACCAGGCGAGGACAACCGCGCTCTTTCCCTTGTAGTCGGCGAGGCTGTAGGTCTTTCCGTCCGAGCCTTCGAGCTTGAACGAGGGTGCTATCTCGCCCACCTTGAGCTCCACGGGAGCTTGAGCGAGGGCCGTACCGGCCAGAAGCGAGAAAGCGAGGGTTGAAGCAATAGATCGAGTGGTCATTGATATCTCCGGAAAGAGGCGTCCTGGAGCATATTCGCGGAACATGGTCCGTTTGAACCATCCCGCGCCCGACTTCCGCTCGGCTAAAATCCAGATTCCGCAGGAAATGCCCGGGAGGCCGCGGCCCTCTCCACTCGGTCGCCCCTATTCGAAGGAAACCACGCACCCATGTCCGGCTCCAAGATCACCATCGCAAACGGCGTCCTCAACGTCCCCGACGATCCCATCATTCCCTTCGTCGAGGGCGACGGCACGGGCCGTGACATCTGGCGCGCCTCGGTGCGGGTGTTCGATGCCGCGGTCGCGAAGTGCTACGGGGGCAAGCGGAAGATCCATTGGCACGAGGTCCTGGCCGGCGAGAAGGCCTATAACGCCACCAAGGAGTGGATGCCCGCGCAGACCCTCACCGACTTCCGGCAATACCTCGTCGGGATCAAGGGACCGCTCACCACGCCCATCGGCGGTGGCATCCGGTCGCTCAACGTGGCCCTGCGCCAGGAACTCGACCTCTACACCTGCCTTCGCCCCGTGCGCTTCTTCAAGGGTGTCCCCACCCCGGTCAAGAAGCCGCAGGATGTCGACATGGTGATCTTCCGCGAGAACACGGAAGACATCTACGCCGGGATCGAGTGGGCCGAGGGCACGCCCGAGGCGAAGAAAGTCGTCGAGTGGCTCCAGACCGAAATGAAGGTGACGAAGATCCGCTTCCCGGAGTCATCCGGGGTGGGCGTCAAGGTGATCTCCCGCGAAGGCACCGAGCGCCTCATGCGCGCGGCCATCCGCTACGCCATCCAGTTCAAGCGGAAGAGCGTGACCATCGTTCACAAGGGCAACATCATGAAGTTCACCGAGGGGGCTTTCCGCGACTGGGGGTATGCGGTCGCCACCCGCGAGTTCCGCGCCCAGGTGGTGACGGAGCGCGAGTCGTGGATCCTGGGCAACGTGGAGAAGACGCCGGGTCTCTCCGCCACGGACAACGCGAAGATGATCGAGCCGGGCTACGACATGATGACGCCCAAGCAGCAGGCGGAGCTGGTGACGGAAGTGGAGACCTCGCTCGCACTCCAGCCCACCCACGGCGATGGCAAGTGGAAGTCGTTGATCCTCATCAGGGATTCGATCGCCGACATCACGCTTCAGCAGGTGCTCACCCGTCCCAAGGAGTTCGCGGTGATCGCCACACCGAACCTCAACGGCGACTATCTCTCGGACGCGCTGGCGGCCCAGGTGGGCGGCATCGGCATTGCTCCGGGTGGGAACATCAACTACGAAACCGGCCACGCCATCTTCGAGGCGACCCATGGGACCGCGCCGAAGTACGCCGATCTCGACAAGGTCAACCCCGGGTCGGTGATCCTGTCGGGTTGCATGATGCTTCGCTACCTGGGCTGGGTGGAGGCCGCGGACGCCATCGAAGCCGGCATCGAGAAGTCGATCGACCAGAAGCGCGTCACGTACGACTTCGCGCGCATGATGGAGAACCCGACCGAAGTGAAGTGCTCCGGTTTCGCCGACGCGATTATCAGCAATTTGTAGGGGCAGGCCTTGTGCCTGCCCTGTTCAAAGGGCGGCCACAAGGGC
>JANNJB010000537.1:0-6848 GCA_031405615.1 Vicinamibacteria bacterium
GCCCGGTGCGCACCCACGAGGGGAACGCTTACCGGAAACTCTCGAGCGACCGTGACCTTCTTCCGCGAGAGGTCTCGTTGTTGGTGTTTACCGACTTCGCTCGAGGCAGGTTTCCTGGCTCCCGGGTCAATGTCCTTCCTCCAAGACCTTCCCCGGGTCAGACCCGAGTGGTTTGAAACGATCGAGGAACGACTCTCCGGCTACAGTGGCGGGACCGCGCAGGTGTTCGACCTGCTTCCCTTTTACCCTCCTTTTATGGAGGCACCCTGAGCGACGGCTTCAGGATAGCGCACGCGACCGACATCTTTCAGAGGCGAAAGAGAAACGCGCCCGACTCACGGGCGCGTGTTCCTGCGAATCGGTGGTTCCGGGGTCCCTACTTCGGATCGGGTCCTGTCTTCAGGGGGTTGTTCTCCTGAACCCACAGGCCGAGACCGCCGACAATCGCCTGCGCGGGGACGCCCATCTTCTGCAGTGTCTGCGCCGCACGGGCGCTAGTGTGTTCGTCCCGTCAGGAACAGTAGGTCGCGATGGGCTTGCCCATCTTCTTGAGTTTCTCCGCGACCGGGCCGTTCAAGGTCTCCTCGGGTATCGAAAGGGCGCCCGGGATGTGCCCGCCCTGATAGGCGTCCTGGCTCCTCACGTCGACCACCACCACTCCGTTCGCGGAGTAGAGCTTTTTGAACTCCGCCATGCTGATGCGATCGCTCGCAGGCATCGGCGCGGCCGCGGTTTTTGAATCCGCGTCGCCGGCCCTCTTGGCGCTGGCCTCGGCGCAGCCGAGGGCGGCGACGCTGATGGTCAACAGGGCGGTCAGGGCAGCCCTTCTTTCTGTTCTTGCTTCCATTTCGGTCCTCGAACTTTCGCTGAAGATTGTACGCTTGGCGCCTGCTCGACCCCATCCATCATGACCGTCCCGAACCCACCGAAGAGCCGGATGCGGACCATCCTCCATGTCGATATGGATGCGTTCTACGCCGCGGTCGAGGAGCGGGATCGGCCCGAACTCAAGGGCAAACCGGTGATCATCGGCGCCGATCCGAAAGGCGGCGCCGGCCGGGGCGTGGTGTCCACCGCGAGTTACGCGGCCCGGAAGTTCGGGGTTTCGAGCGCGATGCCGATCTCCACCGCCTTCCGGCTGTGCCCGCAGGGAATCTTCATCTCCCCGGACATGTCGAAGTATTCCGCGGTCTCGAAGCAGATCCGGACGATCTTCGAAATGTTCACGGACATGGTCGAGCCGATATCGGTGGACGAGGCGTTTCTCGATATGTCCGCGAGCGTGCGTCTCTTCGGTGACGGCGAGGAGATCGCGCGACGGATCAAGGCTGAGATCAGGAAGCAGACGGAACTCACCGCCTCGGTCGGCGTCGCCTCGGCGAAACTCATCGCCAAGATCGCTTCGGACCTCAAGAAGCCGGACGGTCTCGTCGTGGTCCCGCCGGGGACCGAACGCGAATTCCTCGCACCCCTCCCAGTGCGGCGATTGTGGGGCGTGGGTCCGAAGATGGAGGATAGGCTCGCGCGACTCGGCATCCACACTGTCGGCCAGCTCGCCGATGCGAGGGTGGCGAAACTCCTCGGCACTCACGGTCTCGACCTCCAGCGCCTGGCCCGCGGCGAGGACGACCGCCCCGTGGTCTCGGAGGGCGGAGCGGCAGGGAGCGTCTCCGTGGAGCACACGTTCGATCGTGACGAGGGCAACGCGCGCGCGCTCGCGAAGCGCCTCCTGCATCTGGCCGACGAACTTTCGCGTCGTCTCCGCGCCGAATCCCTCGCGGGCCGAACGATCACCCTCAAGTATCGCGACGAGACGTTCAAGACCACCACCCACGCCCGGTCCCGAAAAGTCCCGACCAACACCGCCGCGGAACTGTACGAAATGGCATCGACCCTCTTCGACGAAGTTCACGGTTCGCTCAAAGTGCGCCTTCTCGGCATCGGCGTCTCGGGGTTTGATGCGCCCGCGCAGAAGTCGTTGTTCGAGGACGAGGCCCCGAAGCGCGGCGAGAAGATCGACGAACTGCGCGAAAAGGTGCGCGAGAAGTTCGGCCGCAAGGCGCTGGTGCGGGCGAGCGATCTCGAGGAATAGGAGAATCGGACGATGGCGTGGCTAAGGGGTAGACTTTCGGCTATCCCAGAACAACGTGCTCTTGACTGCGCGTCCGCCCGAGCCCTCCAAGACAAGGCCATCTTTCTCATTTCATGACACTCGTGTGTCCTTCCTGCGAAGCACCTTTCGAACCGGGCGAAGAGGTGTGTCTTGCCTGCGGCCGGTCGCTCACCACGCTCGCCGTCGGATCGGTCCTCGCAAACCGCTATGAGCTGCGCGCGGTTCTTGGCAAGGGTGGGATGGGCCTCGTGTATCGCGCCTTCGACCGTCTTCTCGAGGAAGAGGTTGCGATCAAGGTTCTGCGAACCGACCACTCCGCGAACCCCGACACAGTTCGAAGGTTCGCGGCGAGATCAAACTCGCGCGAAAGGTTTCCCACCCGAACGTCTGTCGTATTCACGATTATGGCGAGCAGGGCCCGCTCGGCTACATTTCGATGGAGATCCTCACCGGGCAGGATCTTCAGAAAACGCTCAAGGACAACCCTGCGGGCCTCCCGGAGAGCGAAGCGATCTCCGCGATTCTCCAGATCGCGTCCGGCCTGCAGGCGATCCACGATGTCGGCATCCTCCATCGCGACCTCAAGACCGCCAACGCCTCGCGGGACGAGCGTGGTGTGGTCCGTCTCGTCGACTTCGGGATCGCCAAGGATCTGCTTTCGCAGGGCCAGACCGCCGCGGGCGAAGCGTTTGGCACCCCCGAATACATGAGCCCGGAACAGTGTCGGGGCGACGCTCTCGATTTTCGAAGCGATGTCTACGCGCTCGGGGTGCTCGCGTTCGAACTCTTCACTGGCGAAGTCCCGATCAAGGGATCCACGCCGATGGCGACGTTGTACAAACAGATCCAGGAGTCGCCTTCCTTCGAGACCGAACCCGGCTCGCGCGTGCCGCGCAGTTGCGTTCCGATTCTGAAGAAGGCCCTCGCGAAGGCGGCCGCCGACCGGTACCCCTCGGCCCAGGAGTTCGCCCAGGCCCTGCGCACCGCCGCGATCGCCGACCGTCCGGCCACATCGCCCACGCCGCGGCCCGCCCCCCCCGCCTCGGATGCGGCGCCCTCCACCGAGGCTCATATCTGGGTGCCCGGCCAGACCGACGCCCGCCGCGACGAACGCATCTATCTGCCCACCGACGTTCTGCTCAAGAAGCTCGGTCCCGGGGGCTCGCCGCTCAAGGAAGAGAGGACAGTCGCCCACGATCTTTCGAGAAGCGGCATGCGGATCCTCACCAGCTGGTCCGACCTCGAAAAGGGGGACAGGGTGAATGTCGTCGAAGTGGGCGGCGACTTCGCGACCGGAGCGATCGTCCGGAATGTGAGCCGAGGCACCGATCACATAACCCGGGTCGGAATCGAATTTCTCGACAACCGTGCGCCGGACCGCCTGGTTGGAACGGACAAGACGAACCGCGGTGGTCCCAAAGGCGTGCCGCCCAATCCCCCGGCCCGAAATTCGGGCCCCTCTCCCGCGGTCGTCGACTCGCGGCGTTTTACCCCGGGCGCACGATCGGTGATTCCACCGCCGAGCCCTCCGCCTTCGCGCCCTTCGGGAGACCGCCCGTCGGGGGAACGCGCCACCGTGAACCCGCCTCGCGGCCCGAGGGGAATTCAAGAAGAGATCGCGAAAGCAAGGCAGCTCATCTCCGAATCGCGTTTGTGGGAAGCGCTCCAGAGCCTGACCAACGCGCAGGAACTGGCTCAGGGGACCAGAGAGGCCATCGAGATCCGCATCATGATCGCGGAGACCCAGGCTTTAAACCCCGCGCTCATCCGGGCGGCGCAGTTGAACCTTGAAGATCTCTCGCACCTCGAGCCGAAGGAGCCCCTGGTTCACGCGGCCCTTGGCCGGATCTACCGCTCCGCCGGCCTCATCAGGGAAGCGCACGGCGCCTTCGACCGCGTTCTCTCGCTCGATCCCACCAATCAGGAAGCGACGACCGCCATCGCTGAGTTGAAGCACGCAGCCTCGGGCCCGAGATAGGGCATCCATCGTGCCCTTCCGCCGAACGCTGCTCGGGATCATTCCCGTCGTGCTTCTTCTCGCGGCTTCGTCTCTCGCCGCGCAACGTCCTTCTCTCGCCGTCATCATCGCCATCGACGGCCTTTCCACCGAGCAGCTCCTCAAGTACCGGCCCTGGTATGGCGCCGGCTTGAAGCGGCTCCTGGCGGAAGGCCACATCGAGACGCGCAGCCGCTACCGCCACATCAACACCGAGACCGGTCCCGGGCACGCCTCTCTCGGAACCGGGGCCACTCCTCGAGTGACCGGCATCGTCGCGAACAACTGGCTCGAGCTCGACCCCGCAACACAGAAGCTGCGATCCGTCTACTGCACGGACTCCCTTGAGCCGGACCCCGCCACCGGTCGCGCTCTGCCCGGCCCCTACCGCCTCGAGGCCGACACCCTCGGAGACCGGCTGGTCGCCTCGTCCCCTCTCTCTCGTGTCTTTACGGTGTCGGCCAAGGACCGTTCGGCGATTCTCATGGCCGGACGCTCCCGGCCTCATGCGGCCTATTGGTTCGATCGCCCGACCCTGCGCTTCGCGACGTCGCCGGCCTATGCGCCCGGGGCCGACGCCGCTGCGATCGTCGAGGCCTACAACGCGAAGAACATGGGCGATCACCTCGGCCCGCGCTTCGGACGCGAGTGGGTGAAGCTCGCGCTCCCCGAAGGCGCCGACAAACTTCCTCAACCCGTTCCCCCGCGCCAGATCGGCGATTTCCAGATTCCCGCGAACGGCCTCTTCTTTCCTCATCCTTATGCGGTGAACACGCGCGGCATGGGCGAGGCCTACTACACCAGCCCGGTGGTTGATGAGCTCACCGCCGACCTCGCGGTGCGGTTTCTCGAAAGCCCGCAGATCCGCCTGGGCCGGCGCGGCGTCACGGATCTGCTCGCGGTTTCGTTCTCGGCCCACGACTCGGTGGCCCACAACTACGGCATGGAGTCCGAGGAGACGCTCGATACCCTTCGCCGCGTCGATGCCCAGATCGCCCGTCTTCTGAACGCCTTCGATCGACTCCTTCCCGGCAAGGTCGTGGTGGGGTTCTCCGCAGATCATGGCTTCTCCGCGATCCCGGAGGTCTCACGGCGCGTCGAGCCCGATGTCGTGGGCGGCCGGCTCGTCACCTGGCCGCGGATGCTCAACAACGTTCCGGATCGCACGAACCGGATGTTGCGCGACGAATTATGTCTGGGTGCAGGCCAGGCCCCGGTTCACATCGGCGATGGATGGATCGTGACGTACCACCCGGGTATGACCCGCATGGAGGGGTCGTGCGGGCCCGCGCGGCCGGTGACCAAAGCCGATATCGACGGCGCGCTGCCGCGGGTTCTCACGACACTCTTCAAAGAGGAGATCCAGGAGGTTCGACTCAATTCCCAGATGGCGTCGTGGCCGACGGACGACCTCTCCACGTTCCTTCAAAACGATTTCTACGAAGGCCGTTCGGGCGATGCGTTCATCGTGCCGCGGCGGCGCGTTCTGCAGCATTGGGACGCGGGCCGGGGCTCGGGCCACGGGACGACCCACGACTACGACATCACCGTCCCGATGATCTTCTGGGGACCGGGCTTCAAGGCCGCGTCTTCGGACGTGGACGACGCGACGCCCTATGACCTCGCGGTGACGTTGGGCGACGCCATCGGCGTCACCCTGCCGCAGGCGACGGGGAAGAGCCGCCTGAAGCGGCTCGCGCCGACCGCGAAATAGGCCTTCGCCCTTCTGCGCCCCGTTACCGCGAGGCCGCGCGTTTCGCTGCGGGCGTTGTCCCGCGAGGCTGTGAAACGAGGTTCGCGAGGATCCGGTACGCGCCGGGGGTTCCCGCTGGGAGTTGGCGGAACAGGCCGAGCCCCACGTAGGTCCATGTGCCCTTTCCGACGTTCGCGGTGACGAGCATCCCGGTTTTGTCGCCGGGGTTCTTGGGCCAGGGGTCTTTCGACTTCAGAAGATCCGCATAGCGCGGATCGCGCGCGCCGAAGAAGTAGAGACCCCGCTCCTGCACCCATCCCGAGAAATCCGTATCCGTGATCCGATTCGGCTTCGAGAGGAGCGGGGCGCCCGGTGTCGTCACTTCGATGGGGGCTTCTTCGACGGTCACGCGATTCGATGTGACGGAGGCCGGATAAGGGGCGAAGGGCGAGTCCTGCGGGGGTCGCGGAGCGCCGCTTCCCGGACCACCCGGCCCCGGCCCGCCCGAGAAACCTCCCGCGAAGACCGGCTGCGCGAGCACGTTGAACTCGAACTTGTTGTATTGAACAACGAGGTGGCCGCCGTCCTCGACATACTTCATCACACGCGCGTAGTTGGCCTTGAGATCGTTGCGGCCCTGGAACACGCGAGTGCCGGTGACGATCGTGGTGTACCTGGAGAGATCGCCGTAGGCGAGATCGTCGTCGGTCAACATTGTGACCGGCACGCCGAGTTGCGCGATCGCGTCCGCGGTCTTGTCGCCCGCACCACTGATGTATCCCACGCGCACTCCCGGCGCTACCTTGACGTCCTGCACGCGAAGCAGCGTCTCGGCCTCGTGGTAGAGGTGGCGTTCCTGGATGTGGTTGTAGGCGATCACCTGATACCCCTGGGTGAAGGTTGCTCCACCCGCGATCGCGGACGCCTTGAGGGTGAAGTCGCCCTCCTTCGTGCCTGGCGGCACGGTGAGAAAGAAGCGGACGGTCAGCTCTTCACCCTCGTAGCGGAAGTTGACCGGCGCGGATGCGGGTTCGACCTTGAGCGCG
>JANNJB010000538.1:0-2153 GCA_031405615.1 Vicinamibacteria bacterium
GCTACCACCGGGACGGCCGCCGTGGCTTCCTTCGCGGGCGCCGTTCCGCGCGCGGGCGCCGCGCCGGCCAAAGCGCGTTACGCGATGGTGGGAACCGGACACCGCGGCACCAGCATGTGGGGCGCCGAGGTGCTCGCTCAACACCCGGACGCGGTCGAGTTCGTCGGCCTGTGCGACATCAATCCCCTCCGTCTCGAGGCCGGCCGGAAACTGATCGGCGTGACCTGTCCGACCTTCACGGACTTCGACCAGATGCTCGCCACCACGAAGCCCGACACCCTGGCCGTCACCACCACGGACTCGGAGCACCACAAGTTCATTATCAAGGGACTCGAGCGGGGGATCCGCGTGATCACGGAGAAGCCGATGACCACCGATGAGGTCCAGTGCCAGGCGGTGATCGAGGTTCCGGCCCACATGCGCGTGCCGAGCGCCCGGGCGGGGGCCTTGTCGTGCCTTACCCATCGCGGCGAGGAAGAGCGTCGCGGAGAAGCGACCCATCCAGATCGCCGACCTCGTGAAGTTCTAGCCCTTTCCGATGACGCTTCGGAGTTCTTCGGAGTCCCAGGCGTGATCGGCGGAGCCTTGGTCCGAGACGCGGTCGGAGGCGAGGAGCTGTTCCTGCAGGGCGATGAGTTCGCGCACGTTGCTGATGTAGTCCTTCATGTCATGGCGAAGCGGGGCGAGTTTCGCGAGACCCGCCTCGTCGTATTCGCGGAACTGCTGGCCCGCGCGGTGCGCGCTGTGGGCCCGGTGGCCGAGGTGCCGGAGAACATCGACGCCAAGACGGATGCTGCTGTCGAGGTGATCGCGGTAGATGTCCTTGATGCCGAGGTCCATAAGCTCGTAGGCGTCGTATCGGTGGCGCGCGCGCACCAGCACTCTCAGGTGCGGGAAGTGCTTCTTCGCGGTCTCGATGACGGCCTGCGTCTCCGCGAGACCGTCGACCGCGCTGATGAGGATGCGGGCGTCCGCGGCTCCCGCCGCGTGCATGAGGTCGGCGCGCGTGGCGTCGCCGTAGTACACCTTGAAGCCCATCCGCCGCAGGAGGTCCACGCGATCGGAGTCGTTGTCGAGAATCGTGGCCTCGACTCCGTTCGCGCGCAGAAACCGGCCCACGGTGCTGCCGAAATGCGAGAAGCCCGCGATGATGACGCGATGCTTTTCGTCGACCTCGTCCGCTTCGCGCGAGGCGGGCGGGGCGGCTCCGAGCCGCGGCCGAAGCACACGCTCGTGGAGCAGGACGAGGAGCGGGGTGAGGGCCATGCTGAGCGCGGTCACGGCCAGCAGCGTCCCGGTCATCGCCGCATCCATCAGGCCGAGCTGCGCGATGAAAGCGAAGAGAACGAAAGCGAATTCGCCGACCTGCGAGAGGCCGAGGGAGAAGACGAGGTTCTGATCGAGGGAGAGACCGCCCCGTTTCCCGAGTGCGAGCAGGATCGCGAGCTTGATGGCGACGACACCGAGGGTGAGCAACGCGATCTGGCCGGGTTGCGACGCAATGAGCCGGAAGTCGATCGAGGCCCCGACGCCCATAAAAAAGAGGCCCAGCAACAGTCCTTTGAAGGGGTCGAGGTCGCTCTCCAGTTCGTGCTTGAACTCACTCGTGGCGAGAACCACGCCGGCGAGGAACGTCCCGAGGGCCGGGCTCAGACCGACCTTCTGCATGAGGAGGGCCGTGGCCACGACGATCAGAAGCGCGGATGCGGTGAAGAGTTCACGCAGCCGCGTCTTCGCCACCACGCGCAGGGCCGGGACCACCACGAAGCGGCCAGCCGCGACCACGCTGCCCACTGCCGCCACCACCGCGAGGGTCTGGATCCAGCCCGGCTGATGCGACAAGCCGCCGCCGCCATGGCCGTCCGCAACCGCGGGCGCGGTGGCGAGCAGAGGCAGCAGGGCGAGGATGGGAATGACCGCGATGTCCTGAAAGAGGAGAACCGCGAAGGACTGCTGCCCGGCCGCGGTTCCCATCAGCCCCTTCTCCTTGAGCGACTGAAGGGCGATCGCGGTGGAGGACATGGCGAGGGCGAGGCCGATCGCGAGCGAGGTCTGTGGCGCGAGGCCCAAAGCCAGTCCCACCGCCGCACATACAAGTGCCGTGGCCACCAGTTGCTGCGTCCCCACGCCGAGGACCCGGCGCCGCATCCGCC
>JANNJB010000539.1:0-2374 GCA_031405615.1 Vicinamibacteria bacterium
GGCAGGCGAAGAGTTTTGCATTGCCGCATCCTTCCGCCACGCGGGCGCCGCGATGCCTGCATACGTTGAGATAGGCGCCGAGCGAACCATCCTGACGGCGCACCAGCAGGATCGGAACGCCGGTGTGGTCGTGGGTCATGAAGTCGCCGGGCTTTGGCACAAGACAGCTGAGGCCGATATTGACGGGCCCGGTCCGGAAGAACAGCTCCTGTTCGGCCTTGGCCTGCTTGGGACAAATGTAGTCGCTGACATTGTTGGCATAAACATCGTCCGCCATCGCGGTCGTCTTCTCGTCGAGATAGCGAAGCAGCGCCTTGCCGATTGCGACCTGATCTTCGTCAGCTCGACCGGGATCCGGTTCGACTTCAGGATCGCGTCGTGGAAGGCGCGGTTCGTCATCTTTTTCGTCAGCACCAGCTCCTTGTGCATCGATCGGAACTGCAGCGCCCCCAGCATGTACGCGCACTGGTAGAGCGGAGCGTAGGAACCGTCGAAGGACCGGCGCACCTCGGCGGCGGCGCTGCCGGGCTCATGACCTCCGCGGTTGACGAGCATGTCGACCGCCTCCTGCGGCGTCATCTTCCCGAGGTGATAGCTCAATGAGAAGACGATCCGGATCGACCGGTGCATCCGCCAGAAGAGCATCCCGATCCGCTCTTCGGGTGTGCGGGGGAAGCCCATGTCCCAGAACAGCATTTCGAACCAGAACGCGTTTCCTTCCGACCAGAACGGCGTCCCGAAGGGTCCGCGGTACGTCTTGTAGCGCGCCGACATGAAGCCCTGAAGCTGATGGCCGGGAACCATCTCGTGATGGGCCACCGCGCGGGAGAACGGAATGTTGTTCGCGCGCATGCTCATCATCTTCTGCTCGTAGGTCATGGTGTCGGTGGGGAAGGACACGATGATCGACTCGCCGCCCAGGAAAAACGGGCTCACGAGCTGACGCGCCGGCGACATCATCTGCATCCGCCACGTCTCCTTCACCAGCGCCGGCACAGTCACGAGGTCATGCTTTTCGACATAGGCCGCACCTTCGAGGACGAGATCCCGCACCGCCGCCGGCTGGTCGCCGGGCGCCACGTGCATCGTCTTCACTTTCTCGAGGGCTCGCTTCCAGTCATCGCCGAAGCCCATTTCGCGGGTCGCTTTGAGCATCTCCCGCTCGCTCCAGGCAAGCTCCGCGTTCGCGATCGCGATCAGCTCCTCCGGCGTGTACGCGATCATCTCCCGCTCCAGATCGGCGAGGAGCATGTCGCGCCCGACCGGGTTCACCACCGAGGTGTTGAGGCTTTCCGACTTCGAGCTGCCGAAACGGTCGCGAATGAAGTTCGAATACTGGTCGAGGGCCTGGTCGACGTCCTTCACCGACTGTTCCGTCCACCAGCTGAAGAGCGGGTCGTAGCCGTTATAGAACTCCGCCCATTCCTTGAGCACCGCGCGCAGTCGGGCGATCGTGGCGGTGGCGCGCACGGCCTGCTCGCGGGTCGGCGGCTTCGCCGGTTTGTCGAGGCTCGCACGCACGGTCTGGGTGTCTTTAAGGATCTGGTTGAGCGTGCGCCCGGACTCATCGCCGTTGACGAGCTGGAACGCGCGGCGCGCCTCGTCGAGACTGTGGATCGCCTTCGCCATGGGGAGCAGCGCATCGATCTCCGCCCCTTCCTTCTCGCGTAGGTCGATCTGGCGGAGTTCGTACCGCAATTGGTTCGAGAGGAGCAGGTAATCGATCTTCCCGGTCTGATCGAGGCTGTCGAACGCGACGCCGCCGAGTGTCTTCTGCCAGTCGGAGTGGAACTTCTTCATGCGCGCGAACTGTCCCGGCGAGAAGGGTGTGGCCCCGCCGCCGCGCCCGCCCAAGCCGCCTCCCGCAGCCCCCTCCACCCATGAACGCTCGAGGGTTGTCCGATCGGCCTGGTAGCGCTCGATCATCGGCCGCATCATCGCGGTGGACCGATCGATCTCTCCGCTGTCGGCGGGATTCTGCGCGAGCGCCGGGTTAGCTGCGAGACTGAAGGCGACAAGAGCGGCAAGACGACGGTTCATTGAAGTTCTCCTGATTGATGTCGAGGCGCCGCCCGTCCTTGGTGGGTGGGCAATCCTACGACGGGGCGCGTCCTGGAAGCTGAGGACCAGGACGCCAGGTGGTAGCTTTGGGTCCATGAGTCTGTCGGCTGCCAAGACCCGGGGTTTTGTGATTCCCGATGCCGCCCTCGAGTGGAAGGGCGTGCGCGCGTCCGGTCCCGGAGGGCAGAACGTCAACAAGGTCGCGTCGAAGGTGGAACTGCGCGTCGACCTTGCGCGGATAGACGGGCTCAGCGACGGCGCACGGGCGCGCCTTCGTTCGATGGCCGCTTCACGCCTCGATGCCTCGGGCCAC
>JANNJB010000540.1:0-5317 GCA_031405615.1 Vicinamibacteria bacterium
GGATGGGCGGAACTCACCTGATCCTGAACGAGGGCGTCGACGAAGGTATCGCGCAGTTCTTCGGGCAGGACGGCTGAGGGGTCCTTGTCGATCGAGCGGAACTTCCATTCGCGACCTTCGCTGCATTCAAACGTCAGCGACGCGGTCTGCTTGCCGCCTCCGCGCTTCTTCGGCCGCAGGCCCCCTGCGAACGTGCCAAGGTCGAGGACTTCCACCTCGATGGCCGCCCCCCAAAGACTGCGGTAGCCCTCGCCGAAGAAGAACCGGTGAAGGGCGCCCGCGGAGTAGTGCCGGCCCGCGGCGACGACTTTTGAGCCCTTCGCTTTCTGGTCGCCTCCGGTGTCTTTAACTTCGTGGCCTGCCGCGGGTGCGCAAAGGAAGATCACGAGGACCCACACCGCGGCCTTCAAGGAGTGAGCCGCCGACCCCGGACCACGATTTCCATGACCCATACGATTGCGGGGAGGCTAGCAGACCGCCGGCCGAGTCCGGCGACGGTGTACGCTCCCCGCACAGATGCAGGCTCGAAAAATCTCCAGGCTCAGACCGATTCTTGCCGCAGTCCTCCTTGCCTCCATGGGCCGGGCCGCGTCGGCATCCTCGGAGTCATCCGTTCGGGAGTCGTCGTCGGCCGCGGACACGAGGGCCGAGCGCGACCTCCGGGGAACGCTCTCCATCTCTCTTCTCGCCGGCGCTCTGACTTCGGCGGCCCTGCCCGGTGAAGTGTTCAAGGTCCCTCCCGCGTGCCGCTGGTGCAGTGGAGCGGACCCAAACGCGATCGACCGCTGGGCCGCCGGTGCGAAGTGGGACGATCCTTGTCGTGCGGGCCGGCTGAGCTACGCGACGCTGGGGGCGGCCGCGGTTGTCGCGTTCGGACCGCTGAGCCACGAGTCGAATGCCCGTGACTGGGCGGAAAATGCCGGCGCGGTCACGGATTCGGTGGCGGTCGCGGTGATGGCGACGCAGATCGTCAAGTACGCGGTGCGCAGGGAGCGTCCCGCTGCGAATACCTGCCATCCGGGCCGCAAGACCGAGGCCGACCGGAACCTCTCGTTCTTCTCCGGGCACGCGTCCATGGCGTTTGCTCTGGTCGCATCGGCTCACGAGACCGCCCGTCTGCGTGGACGCCGCAGCAACGACGCCTGGTTATGGACGGGAGGAACGGCCGCCGCCCTCACCGGGTACCTGAGACTGGCGGGAGAGCGGCATCACCTCATCGACGTGCTGGCGGGCGCCTCGGTCGGCTACGCGATCGGCAAGTGGATTCCCCGGCACGTGCTTCGCCCGGATCGCCCGACCTCAGCGAACGGACCGGCCACGCTCCGCGAACCTCCGCAGCTTGCGCCCACCCTGTTCGCTTACTCGAAGCCGGTGACGAGCGACGGAAAGGTCCTAATTCAACTGGGCAAGGGCCCGGGGCGGAGCCTGCAACTCGGAATCAGGTTCTGAGGGGTTACTGCGGCAGACGAACGTCGGGATCGCCGAGCAAGGCCCAGCCGTGAAGGAAGTCGCGCTCGCCCGGGTACGCGGCGAGGAAAGCGGCTTTCGCCTCACGCACCGCCTCACCCAGCGTGAGGCCTGCAAGAAGCCTCGGGTAGAGGAGGAGGTGGAGTTCGCGCTGCAGGGTGGGGAGCGAGAGACCGGTGGGCCCGAAGCTCGCGACCGCGCCGCCCGCGGGCGTCATCACCATCGCCTCGCTCACCGCGGGGCCGTAGAAGTAACGGTAGTCGGAGGAAACGCAGGCCCAGGTGAGGAGCAGCGTGCCTTGATTCGTATTGGCGAAATCCGCCGCGTCGTCCGCGCCGAAGATCGCCTCATCCGCCCAGTGATCGGGCCCGCCGTGGCCGACGTAATTCGTAGTCGCCGCCCCGAGATTCAGCCCGGCCAGCAGCGTCGTGCGGGCGCCCGCGGCCCCGGTGGCGATGTCGGCGAACGTGCTCGAACCACCGAGGACGGACTCGATGAGCCGACCCTCGCTGCGGAAGGGCATGTCGTTCTGGCCCTGATTGTCGACCGCGATGACGTGCCGGGAGGCGTTGGCGGCGAGAAGTGCCGCACCGTTTTGCACCTTCTGCACCATCACCTCGGCATCGGCCGGGGTGCGCACCGGGAAACGCCCGATGGCGACATCGGGGGACCCGTCGCCGTCGCGATCGGCATACAGGTTTTCCGAGATCACGCGGCCGGTGAAGTCGTCGAAGCCGATCGCCGAGGGCATGAAAGCGATCGCTCCGAGGCCGTAGTTGTCGGCGGGATCGAGGGTGTCGTCGCCGATCAGCAGGACCGTGCGCGTGCGCCTTGACTCGCGGATCAACGCCCGGATCGCGGAAGAGTCCGGGATACCCGCGGTGTACCGGTCATAAGCGCGCTCGACGTCGACCACAACCGCGTTCTGACCCCCTGCCCTCTTGATCGCGGCTACCTGCTCGGCCTGGGTCAGGAAATCCGGATGAGTGACGATGAGATAGTCGGCGCGGAAAAGGGCGGGCAGTTCCGTATCGAAGGCGGAGATGCTTGCGATGGCGCCCGCAGCTGCCGGCAGTTCGAGACCGAGATCGAGGTAGTTGAGGTACGCGTACGCGCTGGGATCGGTCGAGGTGTAGGTGAGCTTGAGCTTGTTGCCGGTCGCGGCGAGCGCCGAAGCGGAAACCGAGCCTTGAAGAGTCGCGAGGCCCGTGCCGGAGAATTCGATCCGGCCCGCGAAGGCCCCGTTGATCGTCGCCTCGACGACGTGCGGGCTGTCCGTCCGCCCGACGAGTGTGATCTCTACCGGCACACTGCCGCCACCGGGCACGAAACCGGGAAGAGCGAAATCGCCCTGGGTGGGATCCCAGGAAGCCGGCCAAGGGTCGCCTTCCACCAGCAGGTCCCACAGCCACGGATCGGTGTCGCGCGGTGCTGCCTGGTAATAGATCCAGTTCTGATGAATTCGATGGAACCCTTCCGCCACGGGTACTTCGGACTGGCTGAGCGGAGCCCGCATCGCGGGAGCGCCATTCCAGGTGATGAGGTAGACGTTGCGGCCGGTGTGGTCGGTAGCGAGATCCTTCGCGATGAAGCGCAGGCCCGCGGGCGTTGTGGTGAAGGGCGTCTTGATCCCCGCGCTCGAGACCTGAATCCGCTGCGCCTGGGAGACGAGCCGCTGCGGCATCCCCTGCGCGAGCAGATCGCTCCACGGTACGACGATCTCACCGGGCTCGGCGATCTCGAGCTTCACGCCCGTGGCCGCGGCGCGCGCTCGGCCGCGCAGGATCGGCCCGCGTTTGTCGGCCTTGAAACGCCGCGGAGGCAGCAGGGATCGGCTCGCCCCGCCCCGGGCATCTCGCGGCGCCGCCGACATCTTCCGCTCGACGCGCTCGAATCTCTGGCTGAGTGTGTCGTCGGCGATCTCGAAAGGACCCATCAGACGGCCGGAATCGGAGCCGAGCTCGATCTCCTCGATCCACAGGAAGGGACCTTCGGGCGCGGCGTCGACACGGTACAGGATGGGCATCATCGATTCGGGGCGGGGCGACACCACGAGCGCGTCATTGAGCTTCGTCTTCAGCGCGCGGCGTGAGCGATCCGGCGCCGAATAGAGGTTGAAGCCGCGGGTGCCGCGCTGCCACGAGGTGGCGAACTCGACCACACCGCTTCCCACACGGATGCCGGAAATCGCCGCGCGCGTGATCGCGACATCGCGCACCGAACCCTGCGCGAGCTGCGCGTTTTCGGCACTCCTGGCGGTGGCGACGTTTACAATTGCTCCCGCGGCGGAGACCGACACCTGGAACGTCACCGTCATCGAGGCGCCTGGGGCCAGGGTAAGAGCGTCACCGGCCTGGACGAGAGTTGGCGGCACGCCGCTCAGGAGGTCGGCATTCACGCCGCCCGCGATGTTGTCCTTTGGACCGATGCAGGTGTTGGTTAGCGAAACGGCGTCGACTTCGAGGTACTCGCTGTTGCCAAGCCCACCGTTGCTCAGGAAGCGGATAACCGTGTTGGCGGCGATGTGGGCGGTGACGTTGTAGGAGCGCGGCACGAAGGCTCCACCGAGGGCGTTCGTGAACGTCTCGAGTGTCGTGAAGGGACCACCCGCGCCTGTGCTGGAGATCGCGACCGCGACCGTGTCTCCACCGCCGAAGCTGTTTTCCCGGACGTTGAAAGCCAACGTGGCCGCGCAGGATGTGCCGCCGCTGATCGCGAGGTTCGCCTCACGAGTCACGCCTTCGCCGCCGGGCAGATCGTTGTCGCCCACACGAAGTGCGTTTCCCGTCACCCGCTGACTGCCCGCGTTGCCTCCGTCGCCCTCATTGACCTCCAGCCAGTCGCCCGCCCACACGTGGGTTCCGTTCGAGCCGGTGTAGACGCCGTTCGTATTGAAATTGTCCGCGAAGTTTTTCGTCACGGAGAAGCCAGTGGCCAGAGTGCTGTTCGCGACATAGGTCGTTCCCGCGGGAACCGGATCATTCACCACCACCTGGGTCTGCGGCGCCGCACTGGTGTTGCTCACGGTCAGGGTATAGGTAATGACATCGCCGACCTGGGGGCCATCGCCCGTGTCGCCGGGATTCGAGGAGGTCTTCACGAGCCTCAGGCTTGGAAGCTGGTCCGTATCGCTCGCCCGCTCCTGGGGATAGCGGAACGGCGTAGGCGTTGTGGTGTCGGTGTAGTCGAGCGTCGCGTTGTTCACCACGGTGGTTCCGGCGGCCGGGTTGTTGACGAGAACGTTCACGATCACGCTGCCGGAAGCGCCCGCAGCCAGGTTTTCGTTGACGTTGCACGTGACCACGCCGAGGGCGAAGGAGCACGTGCCGGTGAAGGGTGCGACCACGGAAGCGCTGTCGAACGTGCTGTTCGTCGGAATGATGTCGCGGATGACCACGTTCGCGGCCACCGCGCCGGTCGGGATCGAGTTGTTGGTGAACGTGATCGTGTACTGGAGGTAGCCGCCATGCTGCGCCGTGGTCACGCCGTCCGTCTTGGTGATCGTCGATCCGAGGGGCAGGGAGAAGAACGCGCCCAGAGGTGTCGAGCCCTCCTGAATGAACTGGTTGCCGGGGCTGGCGCAGGTCTCGATCCGCCAGTAACCGACTTGATTCGCGGCAACCGGCACGACGTCGCCGACCCGGGCCGAGCTTCCGCTGCTGTTCCACACCGCGTTGTTCGAAACCGTGCCCGCGACCGGCGCGCCATTCGGAGGGAAATACGTGACCGAAGTGTTGCCGTCGAGGTCGAAGTTGTGGAACGTGGTCGTGCCCGGTGTCGCGATGTACTCGTAGAGCGAGATGCAGGTCGGGTTCGGACCGCTGTGCTGGAAGGTGCCGTAGATCTGGGT
>JANNJB010000541.1:0-8534 GCA_031405615.1 Vicinamibacteria bacterium
GGACCTCGTGACCGACGTCTCCTGGAACTACGACGTCAAGCGGAAGATCAAGAAGCTCAAGACCCGGGCCCCCGACGCCCCCGACGGCACCTGGCGAACCGAGCAGAAGGACGTCGATCGCGTGCAGGAGTTCCGCAAGTGCATCGAGTGCTTCCTGTGCCAGGATGTCTGCCACATTCTGCGGGATCACAAGCTCCACGAGAGGTTCATCGGGCCGAGGTTCCTCGTGTACACGGCCGCCCTCGAGATGAATCCCATCGACACCGAGAACCGGCTCGGGGATCTCAAGACCGATCACGGAATCGGCTACTGCAACATCACCAAGTGCTGCACCACGGTGTGCCCCGAGGGGATCCAAATCACCGACAACGCCATCATTCCCCTGAAGGAGCGGGTGGTGGATGAGTTCTACGATCCGGTCCTCAAGGTTTTCCGGGTTTTGACGGGAAAATCGAAGTAACGTTCCGCCATGCCCTCCAAGGTCCCAGCCCTCAAACCGCTGTCGAAGGGCGGCATCGGTTCTTCCCTCGAACGGGCCGAGCGGTATCGCCTGCTGAACGAACCCTCTCAGGCCGAGAGCATCTGTCTCGACATTCTCGAGATCGATGGCGAGAACCAGAGGGCCCTGGTTCTCCTCCTCCTGGCCATCACGGATGCTTTCTCGGAACAGCCGGGCGGCGCGGCCCGGGCCCTGGCGCTCGTGCCCCGGCTTGAAGGCGACTACAGCCGCGCCTACTACGCGGGTCTCATTCACGAGCGACAGGCCCGCGCGATCGTGTCGCGGGGCGGCATGGGTTGGGGGCACGGCGCCTTCTCCGCGCTCAATCAGGCGATGAAGAACTTCGAACAGGCGGAAGGACTCCGTCCCGCCGGCAACGACGATTCGATCCTGCGCTACAACGCCTGCGTTCGACTGATGTCGTCGAACCCAGGGATTCAGGAAGCGCCGAAGGCCGACCCCTCCGATCTGCTCGAGTAGGCGCGCCGCTATCATGGGCGGGTGCCTCGACGGATTGGAGTTCTGACCGGTGGCGGGGACGTTCCCGGCCTCAACTCGGTTATCAAGGAAGTCGTTTATCGAGGGACGGAGAACGACTGCGAGGTCATAGGCATCCGACGGGGATGGGAAGGCCTGACCCACCTCGACCACGGGAGCGAGGCCTCGCGCGAGAAGTACCTGTTGCCGCTCGATCGCGCGAATACCCGCACCATAGACCGTTTCGGCGGAACCATCCTGCACTCGAGCCGCGTGAGCCCGAACCAGATGCGAAAGCTGCCGGAGTTCCTCAAGGGCGGGACGTTCCCTCATAACCACGGCGTGTGGGACCTGAGCTCCCACGTGTTGAAGAACATCGAGCGTCTGCGCCTCGACAACCTCATCGTCATCGGTGGAGACGGCACCTTGAGCTTCGCCCATCGGCTGGAAAAGCTCGGTATGAAGGTGATCGCGATCCCCAAGACGATGGACAACGACGTGCAGGGCACGGAGTATTCGGTTGGATTCTCCACCGCGATCACGCGGGCGACCGCGGCCATTCAGAGGCAGCGCACGACCGTGGCCTCCCATGAGCGCGTGGGGATCTTCCGCGTCTTCGGCCGGGATTCCGGTTTCACCGCTCTCTACACCGCCTACGTCACCTCGCTGCGCTGCGCCATCCCGGAGTTCACGGTCGATCTGGACAAATTGATTGATCTGTTGATCAAGGACAAGCGGGACAATCCGAGCAATTACGTCATGTTCGTCCTCTCGGAAGGGGCTCGCTGGGAGGGGTATCAGCCCGAGGTGCTCCCGGAGGACGCCTACGGCCATAGGCGGAAGCCGAGTGTGGCCGAAGCCCTCGAAACCGAGGTGGCGGGGCGCTCCGGCGAGGAGTGCACGGTCAGCGACCTGACCTACGATCTGCGGAGTGGCGAGGCCGACTTCGTGGACAAGATGATCGCCGGGACCTTCGGCAACCTGGCCATGGACGCGATTCTGGAAGGCAGCTCCGGCGTGATGACCGCCCTGGTCCACGGCTGCTACACCCTCGTGCCGATTCCGGATCCCTCCTTGGGGCCACGGATGGTCGACGTGGCTTCGCTCTACAACCGGGAGCGTTACCGGCCGAACTACGCGAGCAAGCTCGGGCTCCCGATCTTCCTGACTCGGGCTTGATCACGAATCCGACTCGTCACGCCGAGGAGCACGGTGGGATGAGCCGTTGGGCTTATTTCACATCTCCTCGCGGACCGATACCATCCCGTTCGCTCTCATCTATTACTGGAGGTGTTTCAACATGGCGATTCGTGTGATGTTCATGGGGCTCGGACCCATCGGGTGTGCGGTGGTCAAGCAGGTGGCCGGGCGCAAGGGGTTCAAGATCGTGGGAGCGGTCGACCTCGATAGGGCGAAGGCCGGCCAGGATCTGGGCGAGGTGGCCGCGGTCGGCCGCAAGCTGCGGGTCAAGGTGACCGCGGACGTGGCCGCGACCCTCAAAGCCACCAAGCCCGACGTGGTGGCGCACTGCACGGTGTCGTCGATCAAGGCCGCGGTGCCCCAGTTCGAGGCGATTTTGAAGGCGCGCGTCCCGGTGGTCTCTTCGACCGAAGAGCTGTCCTATCCCTGGAGGGCCAATCGCGCGTCGGCCAGGAAGATCGACGCCATGGCGAAGAAGGCGGGTGTTGCGGTCCTCGGCACCGGCATCAACCCGGGCTTCGCCATGGACGCCTTGCCCATCGTCCTCTCCGGCATCTGCGCCGCCGTCACAAAAGTGCAGGTTGACCGGATTCAGGACGCGAGCATCCGCCGCCTGCCCTTCCAGAAGAAGATCGGCGCGACCCTCACGCCCGCGCAGTTCGGCGAACTCGTGAAGACGAAGGCGGTGCGCCATGTCGGCCTCACCGAGTCGGTCTCGATGCTCGCCGATGCGCTCGGCTTCAAGGTGGATCGCATTACCGACGAAATTCAGCCCAAGATCGCGACGGAGACGGTCAAGAGCCAGTTCCTCACCGTTGAGCCCGGTCAGGTGTGCGGCCTCGTGCAGGATGGTATCGGTTATCGCAAGGGCGAAGCTGTGATTTCGCTGCACATGGAGGCCTACCTCGGCGCGCCCGAGACCTACGACGAGGTTCGCATCGAGGGCTCACCGAACCTGCGGGTGCGCGCCATCGGCGGCTATCACGGTGACATCGCCACCGCGTCGATCGTGGTGAATTCGCTGCCGAAAGTGATCGACGCCCCTCCCGGCCTCCACACCATGAGGACCTTGCCGATCCCGTCGTTCTTTAGAGGTGCGGTCGAGTAGGCCCGGCGTCTAGAGTCCACCTGTATGGGTGGGGAGCACGAACGCCGGTGACACACCCGTGATGTCGCTGGCGCTGTTGCTGCTCGCCCTCGCCCAGGAGTCTCCTCGTCCGGGACTGGTGTTTCCCTCCGGCGTCGAGCTGGTTCAGGTCGTCGTGAGCGTCACCGCGAGGGACGGCGTGCCCGTGCGCGACCTCGACGTGCGGGACTTCGTGGTTCGCGAGAACGGAAAGCCCCGAAAGATCGAGACCTTTCTCCGCACGTCGGACGTCGCCGACTCCGACCGCGTTCCGGTGGAGCTTCTGCTGCTTCTCGACACCAGCACCAGCATGAGCGCGGAGTTGAGGCGTGCGCGCGACGTCATCGTGGACTTCGTCCGGACGGTTCCGTCGTTCGCCCGGGGCCGCATTCTGGGTTTCGACCGCGATGCCTACGACCGCGGGTTCGATGCGCAGAGTATCGCGGTGGTCGCGGACGAAATGATCCGGATGAAGGGCGGCGCGGGCACACGGATATTCGATGCGGTGATCGACGGCGCCTCACTGGTATCCCGGCAGCGCGGCCGGAGGGTGATGGTCCTCTTCACCGACGGCGACGACTCAACAAGCCGGCGAAGCCTCGCTGACGCGGTGCAGGCCCTTCAGGAAACCGAGGTCACGTGTTACGTGGTTTCGTACGCGCCCCGTCTCGCGACCTTCGGCTCGGGAAGCGGCAGGTACAAGGACCTGGCCCGCGACGCGCAGCGCGGGCTTGAGACACTGGCCGGAAACTCCGGAGGTTTCGTGGTCGACGGCACCTCGCAAGACGTCGTGGCGCAGCTCAAGCGGATCGTCGATGACATCGCGGCGATGTATGTCATCGGTTTCGTGGCCGAGCCGTCAACGAAGGTCGAACATCGCGGCCTCAAGGTGGAAGTTGCGAGGCGCGACGTCACCGTGCGTCATCGTCAGGGATACGACACGAAACCGCGCTGACCTCGAAGCAAACATCGCGCGCTTCTTCTAGAGTGCGTGTCATCCCGAGGTGATCTTCATGAGCAAAGCCAGTGTGTGGTTTGGCCGTTGTGCGTTCAGCGTTCTCGTCCTCGTCGGGTCCCTCGTCGGGGCCCAGGAGCGCACGGGAGCGGTTCGAGTGCAGGTGAGTCCGGACCGGGACGACTGGACCTACGCGACGGGCGTCCCCGTCAACTTCCGAGTCGAGGTGCTGCGCGACGGGCGACCCCTCCCGGGTGCGTCCATCCGCTACGAGCTTGGTCCCGAGATGCTTCCCGCCACCGAGAAGAAGACAGTCGCCGTCCCTTCCGAGGGATTGACCATCAAGGCCGCGGGTTTGAAGGAGCCTGGATTCCTGCGTCTGATCGCCTGGGCCGACGTGGATGGAAAGACCTACCGCGGGCTTGCCACCGCCGCGTTCGATCCCCGGATGATCCGGCCGACCATCGAGGACCCGACGGACTTCGATGAGTTCTGGAGAGCGGGGAAGGATGCGCTCGCCAAAGTGCCGATCGACGCGCGCCTGACACTGCTTCCCGAACTGAGCACGGCGACCGTCAACGTCTACCACGTCAACCTGCAGAACATCGGACCCGAAGCCGCCGGCACGAGCCGGCTGTACGGCATCCTCGCGGAACCGAAGGCCGAGGGCCGCTATCCCGCGTTGCTCAACGTTCCCGGGGCCGGCGTCCGGCCTTATCGCGGTGTGGTGGATCTCGCGGAGAAGGGCCTGATCACGTTCCAGATCGGAATTCACGGCCTGCCGGTCAACCTCGATTTGGGCGTTTACGACAGCCTGCGCGGTGCGGGGCTTGCCGGCTATCCGGTTTTCAACCTCGACAACCGCGAGCGCTACTTCTATCGCCGCGTCTATCTTGGCGCGGTGCGGGCCAACGACTTCCTCACCAGCCTGCCGAAGTGGGACGGGAAGAATCTGGTGGTATGGGGCGGCAGTCAGGGTGGCGCCTTGTCCATCGTGACGGCGGCGCTGGATGAACGCGTGAAGGGTCTCGCGGCCGCGTACCCCGCGCTTTCCGATACCACCGGCTACGTGTTCGGTCGCGCCGGTGGCTGGCCGCACATGTTCCGCTCGGACTCGAAAGAGAGCGGCCACCGCTCTCCCGAGAAGCTGCGCACCATGCAGTACTACGACGTGGTGAACTTCGCGCGGCGCGTTCGCGTGCCTGGCTTCTACACCTGGGGCTTCAACGACGAGACCTGCCCGCCCACGAGCATGTTCGCCTCGTACAACCTCATCACCGCGCCGAAGAAGCTGCTGCTGGCCCTGGAGACCGGCCACGCGCAGACTCCCGAGCAGAACGAGAGGGTCGCACGCTGGCTGGAGACGTTCGCGAAGACCGGACAGACCGGGTTCTGAAATCCGTCACTCTCGGCGCGCGCTGCCTTGGCTTGGCCGCACGGCATCCGGGGGTAGGCTGAGGAGTGCCCGAGAACCGCGACCCCAACAAGTCCCCCAGCACGGGCGCGCTCACCGATGAAGCGAAGGCCGCTCAGGATCGGCTCTACGCTTCCAATCCGCGGTACGACACCATCATCATCGGCACGGGGATGGCGGCGCTCACCGTGGGTGCTCTCCTTGCCGACCGTGGTCAGCGCGTCTGCATGCTGGAGGCCCATGACCTGCCGGGCGGGTACGTCCACACCTTCAGTTACGGCGAGTTTTCGTTCTGCGCTCAGATTCACTACATCTGGGGCTGCGGGCAGGGCGACCGGGTCTGGCGGTTCCTTCAGAAGCTCAAACTGAACGAGGACATCGCGTTCGAACCCCTCGACCCTGATGGCTACGATCATGTGATCCTGCCCGATGGCAAGCGGGTGGCCATCCCCTGCGGATATGACCGGCTTGCCAGCAACATCGAGGCCGCGTACCCGGGCCAGGGCATCCGGGTTCAGGCGTTCACCAGCATCCTCGATCGGCTCACCGTAGAAGTGGGCCAGTTGCCTGATTCGATCCGCTGGTGGCAGGCGCCCGTCATGGGGTGGCGGTTCCGGACCCTGATCCGCTACATGCACAAGACGCTTCAGCAGGTGTTCGACGAGTGTCAGCTGAGTCGCGAGGCTCAGGCCGTCCTCATCGCAAATGCGGGGAACTTCATGTGCCCGCCGAAGGACCTCTCGATCCTCGCCTACAACGGCCTCTTCTCCGGCTACAACCGCGGCGCCTACTACCCTCGCAAGCACTTCAAGCACCTCGTCGGGCGCCTCGTCGAGTTCATTACCTCCCACGACGGCTGTCACATCTACTACGAGCAGGAGGTGTCGTCGATCGTCACTGCGGGCGACCGGGTCGAGTCCGTGCAGACCGGCGACGGAAAGACTTTCAAGGCCCCCACCATCATCTGCAATGCCGATCCTCAGAAGATGTCTCAGCTGATCGGGCTCGAGAAGTTCCCTCGCTCGTTCCACCGGCCGCTCAACTACGAATACTCGCAGACCGCACTCACCGTGTACCTCGGACTGAAGGGAATCGACCTCCGGGACCACGGTTTTGGCCGGCATAACACCTGGCATCTCGAGCAGTGGGACATGAACGAGACATGGGCTCAGGAGATGCGCCAGGATTGGAGCCGCCCCTGGGTCTTCATGGCGACACCTTCACTGCACACCGACACGCCTGGAACCTGTCCTCCGGGGACTCAGATCCTGGAACTTGCGACCACCGCCAACTACGACTACTTCAAAGAGCTGCGCGGCCGCGACATCCGCGCCTACCGCTCTAAGAAGAAGGAAGTCGAAGACAAACTGATCGACATCGTCGAGCGTCATCACGTCCCCAACCTGCGCAAACACATCGCTCTTCACGTGGCGGGGTCTCCCACCACCAACGAGGACTTCTGCTGGGCGCCGCGGGGGCACTCGTACGGCCAGCATCTCACTCCTCCGAACATGGGACTCGGCCGGCTCAAGGCGAAGACACCGTGGAAGAACTTCCACTGGTGCAATGCGGCGAGCGGCTATCCGGGAGTCAACGGGACCATCGGCACGGGGATGGCGTTGTACATGGATCTGACGGGGGACCGGTTCTGGGATCCGCGCGACACCCCGGACACCGCCACACTGCACCGTCAGTTGATGGGTCGCTGAAGCCCCTCGCGAATGAGTTGGCGGGCCGCCTTCTGCCCGCTCCGGCTGGCGCCCTCAACCCACGGCGCGTTCATGTAGTCGCCGCACAGGTAGAGACCTTGCTGCCCCTGTGACTCGCGTAGAAACGCCTTGACCCGGGTGATCTGAGGGCCGTCGTACTTTGGGATGGCCTCGGGCCAGCGCTTTTGGTCATAGGCTCGAACCTGGTCGGCCACCGCCCGCAGGTCCGCGTTCAGGCCGAGCAACTCGGTCCTCACGACCTCGAAGATTCTCTGGTCCGTTTCGTTCATGAGTTTGAGCGCCGCCTCTTCGTGGAGGCCCACGTTGACCAGGGATGTGCCCTCGTGAGTCGTGTGATCGCCCTTGAGCGACTCGTTGGTGAACTCGGAGATGGTCTGGTTCTCGACGTACGGAACATAGAAGCAATGGGTGCGTCCGAGGGTCTCCTTCGGGACGCGAAAGGACACGTTGATCGTGGCGGCGTAGCGGGTCCGCGCGAGCAGGTCGCGATGAGGCGCGGGGCCGTTCTTGAGCATCGAGAGCGCGGCCCCAGGCGTGGTGGCCAGAACCACGCGATCGAAAACCGGGCTGGAGCCAGCCGTTTCTAGATGCCAGACCCCATCCCGAGCTTCGAGGGCTTCGACCGGGCACTCGCGGTGAACGACCAGCCGGTTCGCGAGGGCCTCGGGTATCGCGCGCATGTCGCCTTCGGCGTAGAGGACGCTGAAGTCATAGGCGGGATCCGCCATCATGCTGAAGAGGGCCAGGAAGGCGGCGGCGCTGGTCTCGGTGGAGCGCGAGAACATCATGCACGAGTTGAAAGAATCCAGAACGTAGTCAGCGAACTCCTGGCCTACCTCGCGGCGCGCATAGGTATAGGAATCCTCCTGGTTCAATGCGTCGGGGCCGAGGCCGAGATCGAAGAAGTCGAGGTCGGCGTCTCCTCGAAGTGGTGCAGGGGATAGGTTTCGTACAGGCCCAGGAACCGGTAATCCTTGCCAGTCAGGCAGTCGAGCACGGGGCCGAAAGGCGTGTGCTGACGGTCATGAGCCAGAAAGCCCACCTCGACATAGATATAGCCCACGGCCTGGCGCGACAGCAGGCCGGCGGCACCGCGCAGCACTTCCATGTCGTAGCCCTCGGTGTCGGTCTTC
>JANNJB010000542.1:0-4786 GCA_031405615.1 Vicinamibacteria bacterium
GCGACCTCGCCCTCGCGGGTGAGAAGGGGCACCGTGCCCATTTCGCGCAGGTACATCCGGACAGGATCGTTGGTCTTGTCGAGGGTTCCCGGGGTGAGGTCGATGGTCTCGCCTTCTTCGGCGTCGGACTTCTCACGGAACTTCTGCTCGGAGTCGATGCTCTCGATGCCCATCGAGCCGAACATGGCGAACACGTCCGCGAGCTCGTCGGACGTGTGGATGTCCGTCGGCAGCATCTCGTTGACTTCTTCGTAGAGAAGGTAGCCCTTCTCCTTGCCCATCGTGATGCCGGTGCGTACTTCGTCGTACTTCTCTTCGAGTGTGAGGGCCATTTTCGTGTTCTAAGTGCTCCGCTGCTTCAGGAACCTTGTATTTTCGCCTGAGAGAGCGGATTTCACCAACATAAGCCTCAGAAGACCGACCGCAAGGCCTCGATTTCCCTGGAAATGCGGGTTTTCTCCTCGAGAATCGAGTCCACGTCCTGGTTGGGATCGCCCTTCACCAGCGCTCTTTGGACCTCGGTGAGGCGACGCTCAAGCAAAAGCTTGCGGAGGGACAGGGCGCAGGGCCTTGCGGAATCCGCCTCGACCTCGACGTCTTGAACCGCGATTTCCCGGAGCACGCGTCGGTCTTCGTCCTCCGGAAGGGCGTCTTGCAGCGTGCCCAGGGACGCTTCCCCACCCGCCTCCGCGAAACGCAGGAGGGTGGTCAGGATCGGACCGGCGCGGAGGGACGAAAGATCGAGGCCGTCGAGTTCGGCGAGCGCGTCCGTGACGTCGGGCAGGTTCTTTATGGCCAGGGCCACGAGCCACACCTCGGAGCGAGTGAGTTCCTGCTTCGCGGCGGGGGCGAGCGTCCTCACCGCCGCGGTGAAAGCCTGCGGCCTCACCGCCTGACGCGAGCCGAGGGAGCGGGCCAGTTCCTCGCTTGCTGCGATGGGATCGATCTTCCCGATCTGCGAAATCCGGGGAATCCACGCCGCGCGCTCCACCCCGCTCTCGATGCGGGCGAGGGCGGGAAGGAGGGAGTTCATGTACGCCGCCTTCCCGGCCGGACTCTCGATGTCGTTTTCGCGGGCCGACACACGCGCCAGCCACTCGATCGCGGGTTCCGCGGCTTCGATCTTCGTGAGGAAGGCGTCCTTGCCGCGTTCGCGGATGAAGGTATCGGGATCGTGGCCGGTCTCGAGGGCCACCACGCGAACGTCCATCTTCTCGTCGAGGAAGATCTCGATCGACCGCTTCGTCGCCTTGACGCCGGCGTCGTCGCCATCGAAACAAAGAACCGCGCGCGGGGCCAGCCGCTTGAGCAGCTTCGCCTGCTGGGGAGTGAGCGCCGTACCGCAGGGCGCCACCGCCGAAAGGACGCCGCCTTCGATCGAACGCGCCACGTCGAGGTAGCCCTCCATGACGATCGCGCGACCGGTCTTGCGGATCTCTTCCTTCGCCCAGCTCAGGCCGTAGAGGGTCCGGCTCTTCTGGTACGCGGGGCCTTCGGGTGAGTTGAGATACTTCGGCTCGTCCGCGGGGTCGAGCGCACGTGCGCCGAACGCGACCACGCGGCCGCGGTCCGAGAGGATCGGGAAGATGGCGCGGTTGCGGAAACGATCGTAGAGGCCGCGCTGCCCGCGGATGGCGAGGCCGGCCATCTCGATCAACTCCTCGCGGAACTGAACCTTGAGCGCGCGCACGATGTCTTCCCACGTGTCGCGGGCGGCCCCCGCGCGGATGAAGCGCAGCGTCTTGTCGGAGAACTTCCGGCCCTGCAGGTACTCGCGCGCGCGCCGGCCCGCGTCGGACCAGAAGAACTGCTCGTACTGGCTGGCCGCGGCTTCGAGGACGGGCTCGATCTCGCCGCGCATTCGATCCTCGGGCGATTCCTCGCGCGAGTCGGGGATGGCCACGCCGAAACGGCGGGCCAGGGATTCGATCGCGTCCTTGAAGGAAAGGCCTTCCTTGAGTTTCACGAATTCCACGACATCGCCGCCGACCCCGCAACCGAAACAATGAAAGACGGGCGGATCCGCGCGCACCGTGAACGAGGGCGTCTTCTCCTTGTGGAAGGGGCAGAGCCCCTTGTGCGACCGGCCCATCTTGCGCAGGACGACGTGTTCGGACACCACACTCACGATGTCGGCCCGGCTCTTGAGTTCGTCCATGAAGGACGGGGTGAAAGTGGTGAACGTCATCGCCGCAGGTCCACCACGGTAGCACCGGCCCCGCCTTCATTCGGAGCGCCATCACGGAAACCAGTGACGTGCGGATGCGACTTCAAAAGATCGCGCACCGCGGCGCGCAGGCGGCCCTGGCCGAAGCCGTGAACGATGCGGATGTTCGCCGCGTCGGCAAGGTATGCATCGTCGAGAAACTTGTCGACCAGGGGCATCGCTTCATCGACGCGCATCCCGATGAGCTTGAGCTGACTCGCGCCCGGTGCGAGGTCGTCCGACCGGTTCGACGCGGGCGGGCTTCCCTTCGACCGATCTTCGGCCGGGAACCGCGGGACGCCCGTCGACTTCGGACTCTTCCCACGCTGAACGAGGCCGCGGCCCAGGCGGATCCGCTTGCCCCCCGAATCGATCTCGACGTCCGACTCCGTGAGCGCCGTGACCTGCCCCTTCCACCCAAGTGCCGGGGCTTCGACAAAGTCGCCGACCGACAGGAAGCCAGCGGACGCGGTCGCGGCGCGTCTCTCGTCTTCCGGAATCACCTGCGAGAGGATTTCTCCGCGAACACGCACTACCGCGCGCGGCGCCTTGGCGGACTTGAGTTTCTCCTCGGCTTCCGCGAAGAGGGCCCGAAGCCTCTGGTCCTCGGCCTCACGGCGGGTCTGAATGCGTTGGCGCGTGTCCTCCTTCATCCGCTCGCGTTCGTCTTCGATCCGCGAGAGCCGCGACTTGAGCGTCTGCTCCATCTCGCGGACTTCCGCCTGAGCGGCCTTCAAGGCCTCCTGGCTCTCCGCGAGAGTCGCCTTCTCCCGTGCGAGGTCGGAAAGGATCGCCTCCTGGCGACGGGCGGACTCCGGGAGGCGCGCGCGCGCCTGGTCCACGACGCTTTGCGGAACACCGAGGCGGCTCGCGATCTCGAAGGCCAGCGATCGGCCCGGCTGGTTCAGCACGAGACGATAAGTCGGCGCGAACGAGGCGGGGTCGTAGTCGAACGAGGCGCAGCGAGCGAGCGGCGACTCCTGCGCGAAGAGTTTCAGGTCCGCGTTGTGCGTGGTGGCGATGACGGTCGCCCCCCGTCGGGCGAAGTCGTCGATCACCGCCGCGCCGAGCGCGCCGCCTTCGAGCGGATCCGTGCCGGAGCCAAGTTCGTCGAGGAGCACCAGGGTGCGGCCGGAGCTGCTCACCGCCATCTTCGCGATGCCCGCGATCTGGGCGGAGAACGTGGAGAGCCCGGCGCCGAGGGACTGGTCATCGCCAATCTCGGCGAAGATCGAATCGAAGAAGGGGATGGTGGTGCCAAAGGCGGCGGGAACGGGAAGCCCTCCCCGCGCCATGAGGCACAAGAGGCCCACGGTTTTGAGAGCCACGGTCTTGCCGCCGGTGTTGGGCCCGCCGATCACGAGAATCCTCCTCTCTCCCGACATCTCGAGGTCGAGCGGCACCGGCGTGCGTCCGCTCGGCGCGAGATCGAGATCGGCGCGGATCGCGTCCAGGAGGAGCGGGTGAACTCCCCGCACGATGTTCAAGGCGCCATCGTCTGAAAAAACCGGGGCGCGTCCGTCGAGATCGCGGGCGAGGCGCGCCTTCGCGTGAAGTGCGTCCCACGTCTCGAGAATTCTCTCCGCCCGCTCGAGCGTCCCAAGGTCCCCGCGCGCTTCGTCCGAGAGGCGGCGAAGAATCTGACGAATCTCCTCCTGTTCCTCCTCCGAAACCACCACGAGTTCGTTGTTGACCGCCACCGCCTCCACCGGCTCGATGAACGCCGTCTTGTTGGCTCGGGAGGCTCCATGGACCACGCCGTCGAAGGTGCGTTTGGCTTCGGCCTTCACCATCAGGACGGAGCGGCCGTTTCGGTTCGCGACCACTTTGTCCTGGAGGACGTCATCGGCGTTGGGCTTGTGGAGATAGGTCTCGAAGACAAGATCGAGCTCCTCCCTCAGCCGATGCGTGCGAGCCCGGAGCCTTCGGAGTTCGGGCGAGGCGTCGTCGCGAACTTCGCCCTTCTGACCAATGGCCCGCGCCACCGAATTCACGAAGGCGAGGGCGCCCAGCCCAGAGAGGCTCCTGGCTTCCTCGGCGAAACGCGACTGTGCGAGGCCGCCCTTGTCGAGGCGGGCCCGCACCTCATTGCCGAGTTCGGAACTTCCTCGTGCGAAACCGGCGAGGGATAAAAGTTCGAGACCGTCGAGATACTCCCCTTGCACGTTCAGGGCCTCGCAGATCGAACCGACCTCGGGGATGCCCTCGAAACGCAACGCGCCCTCGCTCAGCAGACCTGTGAAGACCTCGACATTCTTGAGGGAGGTTTCGATCTCGGCACGGGAGGACCCGTCGGGAAGGAAGTCGGCGAAGGCCTCACGGTTCGCCGAACGCGCGGCGCGACCGACCAGAAGCGCACGAATGGAATCCCATTCAAGGGCTTTGAGGCTCGACGGATTGGTGAGGGTGGAAGCGACGGGCATGGGCCAACGAGGGCCGGATTCACTTCGGCCAAAGTTGACTCTAACTTGCGGCTGCGGGGAGACTCCGGAGCTTGCCCGAGATGAGCGCCACGTCGACGTTGATCCTGTTCCTCTACTTCCTCGTCCTTCTCATCCTGGGCGTCTTCGGCCTCCATCG
>JANNJB010000543.1:0-2188 GCA_031405615.1 Vicinamibacteria bacterium
ACGTTTGGAGACGTGTTTCCCAATGCTTCGGTGTACGTGATCAGCGAGGCCGACATTCTGATCGTCGGCCGCGACGGCTCTTCGGCTCTCTCACCGGCACGGCTCGAAGGGATGGCCGCGGCGGCCCGCCTGGATCTTGCCGCCTCGAACCTGACCGCGGATTCTCTGGCTTCGATCCCGACCGTGGGCCTCGAGAAACTCGCGGACTGGCTTCGCGACGCCCGACGCCACACCGACGACGCTCCGGTTCTCGACTTCAGCGCCCCCCTCTCGATCCACGCGCAGACCGCCTCCGCGAACCGGCGCCGACTCATCCCGGAGGATGCGCCCGGCACTCTTGGCGCCCTCAAGGCCCGCCTCACTCTTCTTGGCGCTTCGGGGAGTTCGGAGTGGGCCTATGAAGTGGCGGAGCGTGCGATCTCCGGGGGCCTCTCCGACCGGACGATCGGGCTCGAGTACGTGAAAGGCGCGGTGCGGCTCCGCAGAGTTGAGGCCGCCGAGGCGACGTTGCTCGCAACCATCGCTCGAGCACCTTCAGCTCCGCTTCATGTGACCCAGGCTCTTCTCTACTGGAATACCGGGCGGGCCGACCGCGCGCTTCAGTCCCTCGAAGCCGCTTCCCGTCTCGATCCCCTGGATCCGAGCGCCTACCTCCTCGGTGCGGAGATCCAGTCCGGGGCGGACAATCTGCAAGCCATGCGAAAGCTGATCGCGCGCGTGCTGGCCGTGGATGGCCGCAACGTCGAGGCGCTCGGCCTCGCCGCGGAGGCCGAGCTCAAAGACGGGCGTCTCGAACCCGCGGCGTGTCTGGCCAGGGGAGCCCTGGGCCTCGATCCGACCGAGGCGAGAGCCCTCGAGGTTCACGCGCTGGCCCTCGCTCAACTCGGTCACCTGGCTGAAGCGCGGAACGCCTTTCTGGCCCTCCTTCAAGCCGCTCCCGAGGCCCCCGTTTCCAGGAATAACTTCGGTGTCTTCGAGTTGCAGCAAGGCAACCCCGCGGCCGCGGCCCGCCTCTTCAAGGACGCGGTGGATCTCGATCCCTCGAACCTCGATGGGTACCGCGGCCTCAAGGAGGCCGCGACGGTGCTCAAGCGCAGCGATCTGCTTCAATTCGCGGAAAGGGGCATCGCTCGGCTGACGCGCTAAGATGCCGGAATCTTGGATTTCATCACCACGTTCACCGGCGGCAGAATCGCCCGCGGCGGCGGTTTCTTTTCCGGCATCATTTCGTGGTTCATCCGGATCGTCATTTACGACATCTGCATCTCCACGATCCAAAGCGTCCTCGGCGTCTCGAGATTCACCGCATTGATGATCTTCCTCGGGATCCTCCTCGCCCTCTCGGGTGCGGCGTACGTGATCCGTCAGAAGGCGAGCCGCGGCGTCGACGACTAGCCCTCGACCGCCTGAGCGTTCTTCTCAGGCACTTGAGCGAAGATCGCGGGATCATGCGCCACACCATCGATCACGGTCCGGCCTTCACCACTCTGACCTTCGAGTGCGACGAGGGGGAATCGGTGGTGGCGCAGCCGGGCGTGATGCTCGGCATGACCACCGGCTTCGACGTGGCGGCGAAGATGGGATCCCAGATGACGGGCCGCGGCAGGATCTCCCGCTCCTTGCGCAGCCTCGCTTCGGGCGAGAACTTCTTCACCTCCGTCTACACCTCCAAACGCTCGGGCGAGACCATCACCCTGGCTCCGCCCCACCCGGGTGAGATCCGACGGATCCAGGCGAGCGACGCCACCCCGGTCATGCTCGCCACCGGCGCCTTCATGGCCTGCACCGCGGGCGTGAAGTTCGAGCTCAAGTACGTGGGGGTCCGGGGCCTGATGTCGACGCGCGGGCTCTTTCTGATGCGGACCACCGGAGAGGGTGATGTCTTCGTCTCGTCGCACGGCGCCCTGGTCGAGCGAACCCTCGCGGACGGCGAGCGCTACGTGCTCGACAACCGGAACATCGTGGCCTTCTCGGAGTCGGTGCAGTGCGAGATGGTGAAGGTCGCGGGGACGGTGCGCGATTCGGTCATGACGGGCGAGGGTCTGGTGAACCGGTACACCGGCCCGGGCTTCATCCTCTATCAGACGCGTGGGGCAGAGGGCCGGGGCATGGTCCGGGGCCTGTTCGAGATGATGACGTAGCGCTAGAAGAGGATGCGCGATCTCACCACCGACTCGCTCGAAAGTCT
>JANNJB010000544.1:0-1706 GCA_031405615.1 Vicinamibacteria bacterium
GCCTGCTGACCCTGATCCGGGCCACGCGTTCCCAGGCCGGCTGGGACGTGCCCTGGGGCGTTGCGCGCGTCTCCTACCACAGCTGACGCGCACGGGCGTCGATCGGGACGGCATTCACGAACCGACGAACGGGGTCTACGCTCACGTTCACGAACCGTCGAAGGGGATTTACGCTCACGCTCACGATCCATCGAAACGCGAACTACGTTCACGCAACGTCGCGGATGGAAACGGGCCCTCGCGCTGGGCCCCCGCTTTGCCCTCAAACGGAGTTGGCACTCCCCCGTCGAAACGCTGGGGGTCGCGCGGGGGTGACTTGGGTGTCCAATGGGCTTGGTAAGGAGGCCTCCTACGCGAACGTCAGTACCGTCTTGATCTCTTCCGGGGCCCTGGTCATTGCGGTCAGGGCCTGCTCGAACGGGAGCCTTCGGGTGATGAGGTTCGCGAGCCAGCCGGGGCGGCGGAGTTCGATCGTTTCGAGGTCGCGCACCGCCATCTCGAAGTGACGTCGGCCTGCTTTCACGGTTCCGAGGATCACTCGATTGCCGAGGACGATGTTGCGGTTCACGGTTGCTATGTCGACGGTGATCGGGCGCGAACCCCGGGTGACGCTCGCGAGGATGCAGATGCCGCCCTGGGCGAGCGCCTCGATCGCGGAGGGGACCGCCATCTCGGAACCGCTCGCGTCGATGACGATGTCCTGGGCGTCGGCGCCCCGGGTGACTTCGGCGATCGGGGTCGTCTTGATGCAGAGGTAGCGGATTCCCGCCTCGGCGAGGAGTTTGTCCTTCCGGCCGCCCTCCTCTTCGAGCGACGCGACGATCACCTCGTACCCGCGCATGCGCAAGGCCGCGGCGCCGAGAATTCCCACCGGCCCGGCTCCCATCACGAGAGCTTTCTTGGGCTCCCAGGAGAAACGCGACTGGATCCGCATCGCGTGATCGATGCCCTTTTCGAGGATCGAGAGCGGCTCCGCAAGGGTCGCGGTCTCTTTGAGTTGTGGCGGGACCTTGACGAGATAGAAGGTGTCCTCGGTGTACGCCTCGGACAGGAAGCCGTGCAGCCCGACGATGCCGCGCTCCTCGAAGTTGCCGGTGACGCACATGTCCTGTTCGCCGGTGAGGCAGGGCCGGCAGTAGTCGCCGCAGGCGCGGCGCAGAGTCGAGACCACGAGATCGCCCTCGCGCACCTTGGACCCGCGCGGGGCGTGTTCGACCGTGCCGAGATTCTCGTGACCGATCACGAGATAGTCGGAATCCGCAGGGGCGCGGCCGATCGAGCCCTGGTGAAGGTCGAGATCGGTGGCGCAGATGCCGCCTGAGTGCACGCGCACCACCGCTTCGTAAGGCTTGGGGTTCGGCCCCGGAACGTCGAGGCGGATATGCAGCGAGTCCTTTGTTCCGGGCTTGACGGCGACGGCGCGCATTGAGGGATGATAGCTTCTCAAGTCCGCTCCAGATGAGGTCAGAACTCTCCGCCCCGACCGTGGTCCGCGATGTCATCGACGTGGCCGCTCTCTCCCGCGCCGAACCCGAGGATGGCGCGCTGTGCGTTTTCACCGGGGTCGTGCGGAATCACAACGACGGGAAGCCGGTTCTCTACCTCGAATACGAAGGGTACGAGGAGATGGTGGTTTCGGTCTTCGATGAGATCGCGAGGGAGGCGAAGGAGCGTTTCGGGGTGACCCGCGTGCGGATCGTGCACCG
>JANNJB010000545.1:0-2455 GCA_031405615.1 Vicinamibacteria bacterium
CGCCCTCTTTTCGAAGAGCGCGGGAGAGAACTTCGCGGTGTTCCGCACCGCCAGCAGGTGAAACACGAGGTCATAGTGGTCGCGGGTGAGCGGCGATGCGGTCGGCAGAATCAGGTTCGCGAGGCGGCTCGTCTCGTTCACGTACGGGTCGATCGACACCATGAAATCGAGACTGCGCAGAGCGCCTTCGAGCCGGCGCCCGTTCGGAGAGGACAAGACGGGATTCCCGCCGAGCGTCACCAGCGCCTTGATCTGCCCCTTCCCCGTGGTTTCGATCTCTTCCGCGAGTGTCGCCACCGGCCATTCGCCGCCGAAATCCGGAGCCCCGCGCACCCGGCTTCGGTACTTCGCGAAGCGGCCGCGCATCCCTGCGCGAGCGGCGAGCGCCACCACGTCGATCGCAGGTTTTGTGAACATGAAACCGCCGACGCGGACGAGATTGCCGGAGATGACATTGAGCGCGTTCATCAGCCACGAAGCGAGGCCGCCGAAGGACTGCGTGGAGACGCCGACCCGCCCGTAACACACGGCTGAGGGCGCCCGCGCGAATTCCCGCGCTTCGACGCGGATCACTTCGGCGCTCAGACCGACAGCTTCGGCCACGACGTCGGGACTCCAGTCCTGCGCGATCTTCTCGAGGTCGTCGAGGCCGTCGGTGAACGCAGCCAGGCGATCGGGCCTTGCGAGATTCTCCGCGAACACGGTGTGAATCAGGCCGAGAAGAAACATCGCATCGGTCTCGGGCCGGATCGCGAGGTGGCGGTCGGCGTACGCCGCAGTCTCGGTGCGACGGGGGTCGACGAGGATGATCTTTCCTCCCCGCGCCCGAAGGTCGACCAGGCGCTTGCGAATGCCGGGCGCCGTCATCAGCGAGCCGTTCGACGCGAGTGGATTCGCGCCAAGAATCAGGAAGTGTTGAGTGCGATCGACATCAGGCACCGGCATCAGCAACTGATGCCCATACATGAGGAACCCGGCGAGCATCTGCGGAAGTTGATCGACGGAGGTCGCGGAGAAGTTGCTGTGCGAACCCAGGGTTCGCGCGAAGAGCTGGCCGAAAATCAGCGCGCCGTAATTGTGAACCACGGGGTTGCCCTGATACATCGCCACAGAGGAACGCCCGTGGGACTTCTGACTTTCGTGAAGACGCCCCGCGGCTTCGTCGATGGCCGCCTCCCACGAGACCTCCTCGAAGTCGGTGCCCCGCCGACGAAGGGGCGCGCGAAGCCAGTCCGGATCGGAATGCAGGTCCTGAAGCGCAATGGCCTTGGGACAGATGTGCCCGCGGCTCAGCGGATCATCGTCGTCGCCGCGAATCTTCTCGATGACGCCGTCCCGCGTCTCGATCACCAGACCGCACATCGCCTCACAGAGGTGGCAGGTGCGGTGATGAAGCGAGGGTGCGATGTCGGCTCCCATGCTCACGCTTTGACGCGGGCGTACGTCGTCTCCACCGCTTTCGACGCCTCACCGTCGGGAGTGATGTTGTACGCGGTGATGGTCAGGTGATCCTCATCGGAGAGTTCATACACGGTTCGCCAACCCCAGGGTGGCCCTTCCGGAGCGTCGTACTTCCCGCTCACCGAGAAACCGCGCGGCGCCCCCTCGCCCTCCGAGAACAGAAGCCAGCCGCTCATATGGAAGCTGTCCATCCACGAGATCTGGTACCGCTCGGTGATGGAATTGAACGCGATCGTTTCTTCACCCGTCCGCGGCTTCCCCTGCATGGATCCCTCGTAGTCGTGGCGAAAGAACTTTCCGTTCAGCACGGACCGGATCGTGCCCCGCACGTTCGATTCGTCGGCGAGCTTGTCGGGCTCGAACCAGGTGCGGCACGTGCCCTCCCACGAACCCACGAGCGAAGTCAGCAGCCGATCAGCCATTTCCGTTCTCCTTGAGGTCGAGAAGATACCTCCTTCGCTCCAGGAATCGGCGCTGCGGTTCGGAGCAGGGGCAGGCGAGAGCGCGATCGAGCAGGCGGGCCACCTTCACGATGTCGCCTTTCTGGCGGGCGAACTCGGCGGCGACTCCGTGGAGCAGGGCGTACGAGGCCAGGCTCGGGTCGGCCTGCGCCGGAGCGAGAGCGCGTTCGGCCTCGTCGGCCCCGCGCACGTGGAGAACTGCGACCGCGCGGTTCAGGGCCACGACCGGCGAGGGCCAGCGCGCGAGCATCTCATCGTAGAGAGAGAGGATCTGCGCCCAGTCGGTTGCGTCCGAATCGACGGCGCCCGCGTGGATCGCCGCGATTCCCGCCTCCAGGTGAAACCGGCTGACCTCGGCTCCCTCGGCCGCGCGGTCGAGGTGGTGGAAAGCGCGCGCCAGATGCGTCTGGTCCCAGCGCGATCGATCCTGATCTTCGAGCAGGACGAGGTCGCCAAGATCGTCGGTGCGCGCCCCCAGCCGCGCCGCGCCGAAAAACATCAGCGAAAGAAGCGCATGGACACGAGGCCGACGG
>JANNJB010000546.1:0-15913 GCA_031405615.1 Vicinamibacteria bacterium
CGAGGAGATCTACTTCAACACCATCCACTTCTTCGATGTCCTGGGACGCTACGCGCGGGGCCCCTCGCTCAACTACATCGGCCGGATCATCCCCAACATCCGCGCCAAAGGCGATGGCAAGCCGGGCCGGCTCAAGTACAGCGTGACCGGGTTCACCGAGCCCCGTCCCGCCGTGATCGTGGACTACAAGGAGAAGAACGGGCGGTCCGGGTCCGTGCGACTCGATGTTCTCGAGGTCGCGACCGAAAGGCCCACCGCCTACTCGGCTCGGGTGATGGCGGGCCAGGCCGGACTCGCGAGCCTCGATCTGAGAGTCAAGGTCGATTCGGACAAGAACGAGCGCGACGACCTCATCAGCCGCGTCGCGGAGGATCGCGTCGATCGCACCATGATGTCGAGCGAACAAGTCATCGCGCTGGTGGCGAACCTCGAAGCCTTGCGTTCGGCCGGGCTCTACCGAGGCGCCCTTGCGTACCACGACGTTGGCGCCATCCGCCTGGGCGCGCATTGGGAACATGCGGCCACCGCGGCCACCGAGCGGGTCGCCACCCTCGCGCCTAACGGCGCGCCCGAACCCTGGCCGGACATCCGCAAATTCCTGCCCAGCGGCTACAAGTACGCCTCGGGCACGCTCGTCCAATGGGATGAGCCCATCGCACCGCCCGAGGGCGCCGAATTGCTGGCGAAGATGTCCACTTTCCCGGAGGTCACGGTGTACAAAGCCGGGGAGAGCTATCTGGGCAAGGACGTCTGGGCCATGGACATCCTCCCCAAAGTCGACTCCTCTCACCTTTCCGCCGCCAAGCAGACCACCATCAAACCCACCGTCCTCTACTCCGCCCGCCAGCACGCGAACGAGGTTTCATCCACCAGCCACGTCCTGAGGATGGCGGAGATGCTGCTTACCGATCCGGCCTACAAGGAGAAGCTCAAGAAGGTGAACGTGGTCGTGCACCCCTTCACCAACCCCGATGGCGCGCAGCTCGCCTACGATCTGCAGAAGGACACGCCGCACCAGATGCTGCACGCGGGTTACCTTGGTCCCCTCGGCGTGGACGTGACCGCGGCCCAGAACGAGCCCGATCCCAGGTATCCGGAGACGCTGGTCCGCCCGAAGCTCTGGCGTCAGTGGCTGCCCGACATCTTCCTCAACCCGCACGGGTACCCGACGCACGAGTGGGTGCAGGCGTTCTCGGAGTACGCCGCATGGGTCCGCACGCGGGCTCCGGAAACGCGCGACTACTGGGGCATGCGGGGATGGTGGCTTCCCGGTTTCTCGTGGCTGGACGACCCACGCTATCCGCGCCACAAAACCGAGCAGATGAAACTGCTGTCGATGATCGTCGCGAACGCGAAGGCGGCGCCGGATGTGTGGGCGCTCAACGAGCGCTCCTACGATCGGTACGCTCGTTACTCCTTCGCGTTCGATCAGAAGAACTTCAAGCTCGACTTCACCGACGGTCTTCTCACGTACAAGGCGATCAAGGGATCGCGCGCGGCGGCGGGTGCGGGCGGAGGGGCGGGGAGCGGTGTGGCGCAGGGCAGCGGTGGCCAGCCCGGAGGCTGGATGCAGCGTTACCCGAACGTCACTATCTTCGAAGGGTCGACCGAGGCTCCCGACGAGACCGCCCATGGAGACTGGATGAAGCTTGTCGCCACCGCCGGACTCCAGTGGGACAAGGCGAACTTCGAGTACCTCGCGCAAGGGAACCACAAGGTCGACCGCCGGGCCGATACCTTCTTTGGCGGCGTGTCGCTGTCGATGAACCGGACCCGGCCGGCGAGGCCGGCCGAATCACCCAAGCCCTAGTCTGCGGGGTTGGCGGTTACGGCCGGCGACGCAACGCTTCGGGTGCGCGCTCTCGGTCGAGCGGCTTGAGCCGGATAGTCCAGCGGAGCGCAGCCGTTCCCGGCGCGTGGCAAAGCGTGTCGCTGCAGGTCTGGTAGTCGAGCGTCCCGGTCAGGTGAATGTCGGTGATCGGGCTGGCGGCGGGCGCGCCGGCCGCGGGTCGCGGTGGAGCGAGAACCGTTACGTCCTGAGTGACCCTGAAGGCGCCTTCGAAGACCGGTACCGTCTCGTTGAGCGGTTCGAACCGGTAGGGCGTCGACTCCGGAAGCACCACCTCGTGGGTGGTCACGAGCGGGTGAGGATCGAGGCGGAAGGCCAGCGGCTTGTAACCCTTCACCCCGGGGGCGTACGCGTGCATCCTCGGTCCCATCTCGAAGTCGAGGATCAGCGTGATGCGCTGGCCGGTCGACGCTTCGCCATTGCTGGCCGACGTCTTGAGCGTGAACTGGGCGTCTTGAACCACGGTGCTGCCCTCGCCCGGCATGGCGCCGTCCGCGACAAGGAGACTCGCGGCGGTTCTTCTCTCCTGGTAGGTCCGTTCGAACGTCTTCCGGCGGATGACGCCACGGCCGTCGGTCACGAAGGTGCCGGGGAAGGGCACGCCATAGGCGGCATTCCCGACCGGATAGTCGATTTCGTTGAGCAGGCCGAAGGCGCGGATCACTCGCGATTCAGGATCGGAAAGGAGGGGAAAGGTGATGCCGCGACGCTGCGCGAAGTCCCTCAGAACGTCGGCGGAGTCGTAGCTCAGGGCCGCCACGCCGAGTCCGCGCTTTCGGAGCGCCTCGAGCTGGCTCTCCAGCTCGACGAGCTGGACCTTGCAGTAGGGTCACCAGTCGGCGGAGCGAAAGAAGACGAGGACAAGGCCGTCGCGGCCCTTCAGCGACTCGAAAGTACGCGGGACTCCCTTGCTGTCCATCACATCGAACGCGGGCAGCGACTGTCCGACGGCTGGCCCGAGGGTCATCGGATCGGGTCGAGGCGGGTCGGGCCGCGGCGCGGGAGCCGCCGCTTGAGCGGCGAGCAGAATCAGAGAAGCGAGAAGCAAGCGTTGTCCTGAAAATGAGATGGCGATGGAATGATGGAGGTTACAGGCGCGGGGCCAGGACCGGCACGCCCGCTTTGTTGCCCCACCACCAGACGAGAGGGACGATCGCGACCATCGAACCGATGATCGCGGCCGTCGATGGGGGCGGCGGGCCGAAGATGTTCCCGACGTAGACCAGCACGAGGGCCGCGATCAGGGCCCAGAAACTCCTGGACATCGCACGGCCCTTGGCGTAGTACGTCACCGCGCCGGCGAAGAGAAGGCCCTCGACGGCCACGGTGAGAGGGACGGAGTCCCACATCCCCAGGCCGAACCGGAGGTCGCCCCACGGGAAAAGAGGCAGGTCGGGACGGTGCGTGATGAAGTCGAGGACCCAGTGGCTGACCGCGAGGGGGGCGAGGAGGATTGCCGCGGCCCTGGCCCGTCCGGCCGCCGCGTAAACGAACGTGAACACCGCGCCCCAGATCGCGACCATGAGCAGGCTGTGCGACCACGGATACGACTCGAAGCGAAGGGGCGTCATCGCGGTATCGCCGGGAGCGATGAATACGGCCTCGGCCCCCGCGAGCAGGAACACCGGCCAGAGCGCGTCGGGCAACTGCGATGCGATCAGCGCGGTGCCAAGGGGCAGCCGCTTCTCCACGCGACTTGCGACCAGGCCGAGAGCGAAATGTCCGATGAACATTCGCGAGGTTTTAGCACGCATCCGAGCGGGCCGGCGAGGCTCGAACGCGCCCCGCCTTGGTACAGTTATCCCTCAACCAGAACCTCAAAGGAGATCAACCATGGCAGTTTCGAAAGCTCAGGCGAAGTGGACCGGCACCCTCAAAGAGGGCAATGGGACGATGAAGGGAGCGTCGGGCCATTTCGACGCTCCCTTCACTTTTGTGTCGCGCTTCGAGGGCGCGGCCTCCGGCACGAACCCTGAAGAACTCATCGGCGCGGCCCAGGCCGGCTGCTTTTCGATGTTCCTCGCCGCTCAGCTCACTACCGCGGGTCATCCGCCCACGAGCATCGAGACGTCCGCGACCGTTCACCTCGGAGCCGGCCCCACAATCACGAAGATCGAACTCGAAACCGTGGCGGTGGTCCCCGGTGTTCCCGCCGACGTCTTCGCCGAGAAGGTCGATTTCTCGAAGAAGAACTGCCCGATCTCCAAGGCTCTCGCGTCGATTCCCGAAGTCACGTTCGTCGCGACCCTGAAGTAGGGGGCCGCCGCTCAGGCGGCGACCCAGCGGTCGCGGCCGGCGTGCTTTGCCTGATAAAGCGCTCCGTCCGCTGCCGCGATCAGGCCCTCTATCGAAGTGTCCGCCGACGGCACCGACGTCGCCACGCCGATCGACATGGTGACGGCGGGCCGGACCCGTGAACGCGGGTGGTGGATAGCCAGCCTCCCGAGCGCCTCCCGGATCTCGTCCGCCACCGCGACCGCACCTTCCGGCCCCGTGGCGGGCAGGACCACCACGAACTCCTCGCCTCCGTAGCGCGCGGCGAGGTCCGGCGCGCGTTTGACCGTGTCGTGCAGCGTGCGCGCCACCAGGCGCAGGCACTCGTCGCCCTTCTGATGGCCGAGCGCGTCGTTGTAGGTCTTGAAGTCGTCGATGTCGCACATGAGCAGCGAGATAGGCTCCCTGGCGCGCGCGCACCGCAGCCACTCCCGCTCGATGAACTCCCGGAACTGCCGGTGATTCGCTATTCCTGTGAGGTCGTCAGTGATGGCGAGTTGCGCGAGCGAGACGTTCGCCTTCTCGAGTTCCCGGGTGCGCTGGGCCAGTTCCTCGGTGCGCGAGAGGACGAGGGCGGCGAGTTCGCGTTCGCGCGCCCTCAAGAGACGAACCCGCCAGGCGAAGCCGCCGCCGATCAGCGTCAGCGCCGCGGCCGCGGCGAGGATCCGGAAGAGCCAGGTCTGATACCACAAGGGCGCCACCATGAGCGCTATCGACGACTCCTGAGCGCTCCACGTCACCCCGTCGTTGCTCGCGGCGACGTGGAAGGTGTAGCGCCCGGGCTCCAGCCCGCCATAGTACGCGACGCGCCTCGTGCCCGCATCGACCCATTCCGGGTCGTGCGGGTCAAGGCGGTAACGGAAGCGCATCGACGCGGGCGAGGTGAAGCTCAGGCCCGTGTAGTGGATCTCGGTGTCACGCCCGCCCGCAGGCACGCGAGCGTCGTCGGATTCCGAGACGATCGCCCGGTCGACCACGACCTCTTCGATCTCGGGGGGCGGAGGCGGGGTGGAAGAGACCAGGCGAAGCGGATCGATGATGGCGACACCCGCCCCGGTGGGGGCGAGGATCCGCCCATCGCGGGTGATGAATCCCGAGGGCCCGGCGCCCCCGTTGCACACGCGGCTCTTGAGTCCCTGCGCGGTTCCCACCACCGCAGTCAACCGAACCGCCTCACTCTCGCCGCGGGCGTAGTCGAGAAGCTCGCGTTTGGGCACGCGGAAGACACCACGGTCGGACAGCATCCACAGCTGTCCGTTCCGGTCGTCGAGGATGCTCCAGATCGAATCGTCGCCGAGGCCTTCCCTCGTCGTGAGCTGTCGGAAGTCGCGGTCGCCGGTGCGAATGAAGAGTCCCGAGCCGACGGTCCCGACGAAGACAGCGCCGGTCTCGTCCTCGAAGAAGGACCGAACCCCGATGGAGATGAGCCCGAGGAGAGGGACCTGCTCCAGGCGATCCTCCACGAGTCGCCACGCGCCATGGTTCAACGTCCCGATCCAGAGCGCGCCCGACCGGTCTTCGAAGAGCGACTCGATGGAGCGACCGTCCAGCTCCCGCGCGATGTCGGGGGTTACGATCCGCCCGTCCACCAGCATACGGAGGCCCGCGTTGCTGGTGATCCACATGCGCCGCCTCCGGTCCTGAAGGGCGAAACGGCCCCCCGGCGGAAGGCCCTCGGCGAGGCCGTAGATCCGGTACCGTCCGCCAGCGATCTCCTCGGCGAGGCCCAGATCCGTGCCGATCCAGAAGCGGCCGTCGTGGTCCCGCATGAGACCGCGAACCACCGCGTCCTTGAGCCTCGGCCCCAGGTCGAGATTCTCGACACGGCCGTTCCTGACGCGAGAGAGGCCGCCGCTGAATCCGAAATAAAGCGAGCCGTCGGCGTCTTCGAAGACGGACCGGCCGATGTCGCCGGCGAACCCTTCCTTTGTCGAGAACGATATCGCGGCGCCGTCGCGAAGCTGGGCGAGGCCGCCGCGTGTGCCGATCCACAACCCGCCCTCGCGGTCGCTCGCGATGCTCCAGGCCCGGCGATCGAGAAAGCCATCCTCCTGCCGGAACATGTCGAGTCGGTTCTTCTCGAGGCGGGCGATTCCTCCGCCGTAAAGTCCCACCCAGACGATGCCGTCACGGTCCTGAAAAAGAGTCTGCGCCGCTTCCAGGGGAACCGGCAGGGATAGCGTGGGCCGGAGCGAGGCGTCGAACCGGTCGAGCCTGACCCCGGCCAGATAGAGAGATCCGTCCTTGTCTATGAGCAATCCCAGAACCCGCTTCTGGAGGCCCGAAGGCACGGGTCCGGTCGAAAGAACGTCCTGGCTCAGGATGTTCACGCCTCCTTCAGTGCCGATGAACAGCCGGCCATCCGGAGCCTCCACCAGGGAATGGACGGTGTCGGCGAGCAGGCCGTTGCCAGCGCCGAATCTATCGACCCGCTCTCCCCGCATCCGGTACAAGCCGTTCCCCGTGCCCACGAACAGCGAACCATCCCTTGTTGAGAGCACGACGTTGATGGTCTGGCTGCCGATGGGGCGATCGTCCTTGTGGAGTTGCCCGTGCTCCAGGCGGTAGAGCCCTCCCGAAGTAGTGCCGACCCAGAGGATTCCGCCCGCATCCTCGTGGATCGTGCGGACCTCGTTGTTGGTGAGAACCGAATTCCGCGTGTCGTAGACCTTGAAACGGACCCCGTCGAATCGCGCAAGCCCCGCGTAGGTCCCGAGCCAGAGATAGCCGTCGCGGGCCTGGTGCACCGCGCGCACGCTGTTGTGAGGCAGGCCCTCTTCGATCCGCCACACGTTCTGAACGTACTGCGAGATGGCGCGTTTGGGATCGAGGGCAAGAGACGGCGTCGCGGCGGAGGCGAGAAGCACCGCCACGAGTCCGCGCGCGAGCGCGGCCGTCGGGGAAGCGATCATCGGATGGCGGCTCGCGGCCGCATAGGAAGAGGGGCTTCGGCTTCGAGCACCGCCTCGGGCTGAACCGTGACGTGCTCGATGCCGTGTTCTTTGGCCACCCGCTCGGAGACCGCCCTCGCGACGCCGGTTCCGTGGGCCTGACCGTCGAGCACGACGTGCACGGTCACCACGGGAAAGCCATCGGAGATCGTCCAGACGTGAAGGTCGTGGAGATCGCGCACGCCGGGCGTCGCGCGGATGGTGGTTTCGATGGCCGCGGCCGAGACTCCGACCGGAGCCTGCTCCATCAGGATCGCCGCCGATTCGCGGATCAGTCTCGTGGCCCCCCACAGGATCAGGATGGAAATGAGGATCGACGCGATGGCGTCGGCCTGGGGGAGGTTGAATCTCAAGACCGCCACCGACGCCGCGATCGCGGCCACCGAACCCGCGGCGTCAGCCATCACATGCGCCAGCGCGGCACGAACGTTGATCGACGCCTGGGCCTCGCGCATCAGCGCGAGCCCCGAGACGATGTTGACGAGGAGCCCCAGGATCGCGGTCCCGAGCATCCAGTCGCCGCGGATCTCCCGGACCGAGCCGAGCCGGCTCACCGCCTCGACGATGATGCCGATCGACGCGGCGAGCAGGGCGCCTCCGCTCACCGCGGCGGCGAGGACCTCGGCGCGCCGGTACCCGAAAGTGTGCGACTCCGTGCGCGGCCGTCCCGCGAGACGCTGGGCGAAGACCGCGAGGGCGAGGGCTCCGGAGTCGACCAGCATGTGGGCCGCATCGGAGAGGAGAGCGAGCGAACCGGAGAACACGCCCACGAGCGCCTCGACGAAGGCGAAGGCCAGGGTGACGGCGAAGGCGAAGCTGAGCGCGGTCCCTGCCCCGGGGGCATGCGCGTGACCGTGGCTCTCGCCGGGTTTATGGATGTGCGCCATGGAGTCCGGGATAGAGCCTACGCGTAAACCACGGTCGGCCCCCCTTGGGTGGACGCGCGCCCCTTGCCGATCCGATGTTTGAACACGGCTGCGCTCATGGCGTCGTTCCTTGCGCTCGACACAACTCACCGCATGTTCCGCCGCATCGGATCGGAGGTGGCGCTCAACACGTTCGAAACCCGGCGCGCGCGCGACGTCGCTCACCTGATCCGGCGGGAGCTTCGCTAATCTTGGGGGCGTGACCCCCCGCGCATCGGCCATCCTCGGGCTCCTGGTCTTCGGTTTGTCGCTCGCCTGCCATGCTCCGCCGTCTTCAGGGACAAAGGCGCGGCCCCGCGTCGGACTCGTTCTCAAGACTTTGAACAGCCCCTTCTTCATCGAGATGCGGAAGGGTGCGGTGGACTCCGCCGCGAAGGAGGGCATCGACCTCGTGATTCAGGCGGCGGAGAGGGAAGTGGACGTCGAGAAGCAGATGCAGATCATCGAGAACCTGATCCAGACCCGCATCGAGGCTCTCCTCATCACTCCAAGCGGCTCGCGCGAGATCGTGGCGGCGCTTGCCAAGGTGAACGCGGCGGGCATTCCCATCATCGTGATCGACGACCGCATCGACGAAACGGCGGCGGCCCAAGCAGGCGTGAAGACGGTTTCCTACGTCGGCTCCGACAACGTCGAGGGAGGCCGCGTCGCGGGCCGGGCTCTGGTCGAAATGAGCGGAGGTATCGCCAGGGTCGCGCTGCTCGAGGGAACCCCGGGCCACGAGACCGGCGATTCCCGGCTGCGCGGATTCAAGGAGGCGATCGCGGGCTCGCCGGGGATCAAGGTGGCGGCCTCGCAGACCGCGAACTGGGAACGGGATCAGGGGTTCACGGTCTTCCAGAACATGATGCAGGCGCATCCCGAGATCGACAGCGTCTTCGCCTGCAACGACATCATGGCGCTGGGCGCGGTCGAAGCCATCGACGCCGCGGGACGGGCGGGCACGATCCGCGTCATCGGGTTCGATGCGGTGGACGACGCGCGCGCCGCGATCGAAGCCGGAGCGATGGCTGCTTCGGTGGCGCAGCTGCCGGCCGAGATGGGGCGGATCGCGGTAGAGAGCGCGGTCAAGGTTCTCCGCGGTCAGACCGTCCCGGCCGAGCAGCTGGTGCGGATCGAGCTGGTGAGGAAAGCCGTCCTACCGAAGTAGATCCGCGTGCAGGTCGATGGTGCGTTCGGGATCGACATAGACGTCGAAGACCTGGGAGCCGTAGCCCGGCGCTTCAACCTCGATCTCGTGCGGGCCTACCTCGAGAGTGAGCCGCTGGAAGAAGCCGTCGAAATCGTCCACGACGCCCGCGTAGTAGCCGTCCACGTAGACGCTGGCATGACGAGGACTCACCTTGAGACGAAGGTCGCCATACGCGACATAGTCTCCATAGGTCGGCACGGACCGGCGGTAACCGTAGACCCGGCCCGAGTAGGGCGATCCGTACCGGTAGCCCGAGCCGATGCCGAAGTACAGGGTGAGCCGTCCGCCGGAGCCGTAGTAACGGCGCGGGGCCGACCGGTATTGAAGCCGTCGCGGGGCGTAGTAGCCGCGGCTGTAGCCGGAGGAGTAGCCGCCCCGATAGTCGCGACTATCCCTGCGGTCGTACCCGCCGCGACCCTGATCGCGCCCTCGGTCGTAACTGCCGCGATCCTGATCGCGCCCTCGGTCGTAACTGCGATAGTCGTCGCGACCCTGGGTGCGCGCCCGGTCGTTCGAGCCGCGATAGTCGCGGGTGTCGCGCTGAGCGACCTCGGGTCGGCGCTGCCCACCTCGGGCGCGGTCGCGGCTGGCCCGGTCGGCGCCGTTGTCGCGCTGTCGCTCTGACGCTGACGCGCGCTGGCGCTCGCGGTCTTGTGATGCGTCTCCGCGGTTGCTGCGTTCGACGCGTTCAGCGCGTTCGGTGCGCTCGGCCCCCTGGCCCCGTCGCGTGGCGGCATTCCTGCTGCGATCTCCCTGGTCGCCGCGCGGTCGAGCCGAGTCGTCTCCCTCGGCGCGTTCCTGCCGCTGATTCCCGCGATTGCGCCGCTCGGCGCTTTGGGCGGTGGCGTCTGCAAACGATCCGAGGGCCAGAGCAAGGGCGGCGACTGGAATGACGACGGACTTGGCGTTCATGGGAAACCTCCATTAATGGGTACACGCGGACCCAACGGGGTCCACTGAGGCAACATCCCTGCCAACCCGGACAACCTCCGGAATCATTGGACTTCCGGCCGCCAATCAAAACGGGGTGTCCCCTTCATGAGACGGCAGGTGCTTTCGAAACTAGACTCCCCGGCACCGATGCTCCGGCTGCTCTGCGTCTTTGTGTGCGTCCTGACGCTCCTGCCATCGCCTTCGAGCGCTCAATCGCTGGATCTTGGCGACCGAAAGAAGGCGCTCACCCAGTACAAGATCGACACCTGGCAGACGGAGCAGGGCCTGCCGCTCAACACCGTCCAGACGTTTCTGCAGACGCGGGACGGTTATCTCTGGGTGGGGACGGGCGGCGGACTCGCGCGATTCGACGGGGCTCGATTCACCACCTTCGAAACCGCCGAGGTCCCCGAGGTCGCTTCGCAGCCCATCTTCGGGATGATGGAGGACGCCGAGGGAAGCCTGTGGATCGGCCACAGCAAGGGGGCGGCCCGTTACCTTCGCGGACGCTTCGAGGTCGCCCTGTCGGCCGATGTGACCGCGGGTCGCCGCGTGTGGGCCTTTGCGCAGGCCCGTGACGGCGTGGTCTGGGCGGCCACCGAGAACGGCCTCGTGCGTTGGCACAACGGCGTCACCAAGGTCTACCGGCAGTCCGACGGCCTGCCCACGAACCGCCTTCGATCGCTCACCTTCGACAAGGATGGAACGCTGTGGATCGGAACCACCGGCGGAGGCCTGGTTTCGTTCAAGTCGGATCGATTCGAAGTGATGAACCCGTCGAATGGATTTCCCCATCTTGAAGTTCGTTTCGTGCTCGCGGATCCTTCGGGCGGGGTCTGGGCGGCCACGGCCGGCGGCGGTCTTGCGCGGGTCGAGAGCGGGAAGGTGGTTCGCGTTTACTCCGTGCGCGACGGTCTGCCCACGGATCAACTCACGTACTTGACGCGAGATGGCGAGGGATCGTTATGGATCGGGACGTGGGGCGCCGGCGTCACCCGATTCAGCGATGGCCGCTTCACGTCGATCTCGGCCGCGGGCGGACTGGCGGGCGATCAGATCTGGGCGGTCCTCTCCGACCGTGAAGGCAGCGTGTGGATCGGAACCTGGGTGGGCGGAATGACGCGGCTCAGCAATCGGGCCTTCGTCGTCTTCGGAACGCCGGAAGGGCTGTCGAACGACAACGTGCGGTCGGTGGTGCATGCGCGGAACGGCGTCACGTGGGTCTCTACCGCGGGCGGCGGACTCAACCGGATCGAGGGAGACCGAATCACGCGAATCGGGAAGAAAGAGGGTCTGCCTACGGACGAAACCTCGACCGTCCTCGAGGATCGTGACGGGGCGCTGTGGATAGGCACCTATACCGCGGGGGTGGTGCGCCTACGTCAGGGACGGATCGAGACGTTTGGACCCGCCCACGGACTTCCGAACGTGGATGTCCGCACGCTGCTTCAGGACCGGAACGGCACGATCTGGGCGGGGACGCGATCGGGGCTCGCGAAGTTCACGGGAAAGGGCTTCACTCCCGTTACTGAGAAGGGAGCGCCGCACGAGGGTGTTTCCGTCATGCTCGAGGATCGAGCCGGAACACTCTGGTTCGGCACGCCGGGACAGGGCCTGGTCAGTTACCGCGACGGGACGTTCACGACCCTGAACCGAGAGCAGGGACTCGTTTCGAACTGGATCATGGCTCTTTACGAGGATGCCTCGGGGGACATGTGGATCGGCACCAACGGCGAGGGAATGAACCGCCTCCGAAGCGGCCGGCTGAGCGCGATCCGGCCAGGGGACGGTTTGTGGGACGGCATCTCCCAGGTGATCCTGGAGGACAAGACCGGCCGTCTCTGGATGACCTGCAATCGAGGGTTCTATAGCGTGCCGCTCGCGGATCTCAACGCCTTCGCGGACGGACGCGCGCCGAAGGTCACGTCGATGGGGTTTGGTCCGGGGGACGCGCTGCGCAGCACCACCTTCGCCGGAGGTCATCAACCGGCGGGGGCCATCGACGACAGGGGACATCTGTGGCTTCCCAGCTACGAAGGCCTGGTCATTGTCGATCCCGCGCACCTGCCCGGCTCGGGAGCCCCGCCCGCCGCGATGGTCGAGGAGGTGAGCGTGGATGGAAGGATCGCACCGACCCGAGAGCCCATCGAGTTGCCTCCGGGTTCGGTGCCCGTATCGATCCGGTATACCGCGATGACCCTGCAAAACGCCGACCGCGCGCGATTCCGGTATCAGATGGACGGGCTCACCCGCGACTGGGTCGACGCCGGCCGCAATCGTGAGGCGTCGTTCCCAGCCCTGCCTCACGGCGTCTACCGCTTCCGGGTCTCGGCCTCGATGGACGGCCAGCGCTGGAGCGAGTCGCCCGAGGCGGTCGAGGTCACCGTGCAGCCGCACTTCCACGAGACCCGCGGCTTCATCGTCTTCGCGATCCTCGGGACCCTGACCGGGATCGCGGGCCTGTTCCGTCTGCGCACCCACAACCTTCGCGCGCGGCATGCCGAGATGGAGCGGCTCGTGGCGGAGAGAACCGAGGAGTTGCGGCTCGCGAACGAGCATCTCTCCCGACTCTCTTTCGTCGATGACCTCACCGGCCTCGCCAACCGGCGTCGCTTCGAGGAAACCCTCGACAAGGAGTGGCGTCGCGCGACGCGCTTCCAGACTCCGCTTTCGGTGGTGATCGCCGACATCGACGGCTTCAAGGCTTACAACGATGCGCTCGGCCACCCGGAGGGGGACAAGTGTCTCGCCGCGGTGGGCGCGGTCCTCCGCCAGACGGTGAGCCGGGCGGGCGACCTCGCGGCGCGCTATGGCGGAGAGGAGTTCATTGTTTTGATTCCGGCCGCCGATCACGCCACCGCGACTGGGTTTGCCGAGAGGATTCGTCTGGCCTGCGAGGCGCGAGCGATTCCACATCCTGCTTCCCCCGTGGGATCGGTCGTGACGATCAGCCTCGGCGTGGCGTCGTGTGTTCCCTCGCCCCAGACCTCGCCCAGCGCCCTGATCGCGGATGCCGATGCGGCGCTGTATCGAGCCAAGCAGGAAGGTCGCAACCGGGTCAGGTAGTTAGCCCCGGGGAAATTTTCCGACGTCGTCGGAACCATCGCGCTCATTGCCTCGTCTATCTGGGTATCAGACCCAGAGAGTCAAGGTAATCCCCGATGACCGCCACCCCTTCAAAAACTCCCAACGCCCTGCTTCACGGCGCGTTGGACGCATTGATTCTGAAGACGCTGGTTCGCGGACCGAGTCACGGCTACGCGATCGCACGATTCCTGGAGGATGCCACCGGCGAATCGGTGCTGATCGAGGACGGTTCCCTCTATCCGGCCCTCTACCGCCTCGAGAGAAAGGGCTGGGTCGAGGCGGAGTGGGGCACATCGGAACTCGGCAGGCGGGCCAAGCTCTATCGGATCACGGCGCCCGGTCGCGAGCAACTGGCCCGGGAGACCGCGGTGTGGCGGCAATTCTCGGTCGGCGTCTCAAAGGTCTTGTTCGCGTGATCAGGCATTCGCTGCGTTCGTGGCTCTGGCGCGTCCCCGTCGAGCAGGAAGTCGAAGAGGAAATCGCTCTGCATCTGGAGCTGCGAACCCGCGAGCTGGTGGCGCGGGGCGTCGACGCGAAGTCGGCTCGAGAACAGGCGCTCCATCGGATGGGTGATCTGCGAAGGATGAAACGTGACCTGGTGGAACTGAGCAAGAGGAGAGACCGTGAAATGAAGATCACAACCTGGCTCGAAGAGCTTCGCTACGACGTGGCCTTCGCGTTTCGTCAGCTGCGCGGCGCGCCCGCGTTCACTCTGATCGCAGTCACCACCCTCGCTCTCGGCATCGGGGCCAACAGCGCGATTTTCGCGCTGGTCGACGCGACTCTCCTTCGCCCGCTTCCCTTCGGCGAGCCCGATCGCATCGTGGCCATCCACGAGACCAGCGCTCAGGCGACTCGCGGCGCGGCCTCGCCCAACAACATGAACGACTGGAGCACGCGCAACAAAAGCTTCGAGCGGATCGCGGGCTACACCGCGGGTGTGGGCGGGATGGTGATGGCGGGTGCTGATGGCAATGCCGAGACCGTGACGCGTCAGTGGGTGAGTGCGGGGATCTTTGATGTTCTCGGAGTGAAGGCCATCGCCGGACGGACCTTCCTGCCGAGCGACGACGAGCAGCGCTCGCGGGTGGTGGTGATGAGCGAGACGTTCTGGCGGTCGCGGTTCAACTCGGATCCGAGCGTCATCGGCCGCGAGATCCGGCTCGACGGCTCGATGTGGACCGTGGTGGGCGTTGTGCCGGGAGATTTTCAGCTGGTGGGGCAGAGCAGCATCTGGGGAATGCGTCCCATTATTGGCGCTCCGGAGCGCGCTCGGGGAGCGTACGTGTTCGCCGCGGTCGGTCGCTTGAAGCCCGGCGTCACGATGGAGGCGGCGGAAGCGGATCTCGCGAATGTCGCCCGGGGCCTTGCCCAGGAGTATCCCCAGACAAACGCCGGCCGCGGCATCGCCCTCCAGTCCATGCACGATTCGATCATCGGCGGCGACCTCCGCATGACCTCGATGATGTTCCTCGGCGTCGTGGGTTTCGTCCTGCTCATCTGTTGCGCGAACGTCGCGAACCTCCTTCTCGCCCGGGCCACCGCACGCACGCGAGAGCTTGCGGTGCGCGCGGCCCTCGGCGCGGGCCGCCGCCGGATCATCCGTCAGCTCCTCACCGAGAGCGTGGTGTTATCGATCCTGGGCGGAAGTCTCGGCGCATTGCTCGGCTGGGTGATTATCAGCGTCGCGCCTTCGCTCATTCCCGAAGGCCTCATCCCTCCCACCGTGGCCCTGGCCTTCGATCTGCGCGTCGTCGCTTTCTGCGTGGCCGCGGCGCTTCTGGTGGGGTTGCTGTTCGGCATCGCCCCCGCCTGGCAGGCCACGAGTTTCTGTTCCGCCGAGGTCATGGGCTCAGACACCAGGACGACCACGGGCGGCGGAGGGAAACTTCGGGGCCTGCTGGTGATGGGGGAAGTCGCCACCGCGGTTCTGCTTCTCTTCGGCGCTGGCCTCCTGCTGCGCAGTCTGATCGCGGTGGACTCGTTCGATCGCGGCTACCGCGCGGAAAGCGTTCTGACCATGCTCGTGGATCCGCTTGGTTCGAAGTACCCGACGCCCGAACTGCTCCAGCAGTTCTTCGACCAGGTGGAGGGCGAGGTGCGCGCGACCCCCGGCGTGGCGGACGCGGGCTGGACGAGTTCTCTGCCCCTTGCCTTCTTCGAGGATGGTCCGCTCTCCTACGAACTGGTGGGAGAAGCCCCGGTCGAAGACAGCCGGCGACCGTCGACGGAATTCCAGGCCGTGAGTCCGAGCTACTTCGCGACGATCGACCTTCCCATCGTGGCCGGGCGCGCTTTCGACTCACGCGACATTCGCGGCGCGGCTCCGGTGGCCATCGTCAATGAGGCCTTCGCGAAAGCGCTGGGCGGACGCTCGCCGATCGGCCAGCGTGTCGCGCTGCGGCCCGCATCCGCGCCCCAGGCGGAGCCCGTTGTCCGGGAGATCGTGGGCGTGGCCCGACAGATCAAGGGCCGGCCGGACGAAGCGCAGGACCTCATCCAGCTCTACGCGCCGATCGCTCAGGCGCTCACGGACGACGTCTACATGGTGGTGCGGCCGAAGTCGGGGGAGGCGACGGCACTCGTGGCGGGGGTTCGCGCGGCGGTCTCACGGATCGACAAGGAGCAACTCGTGAGCATCCGCAATGTCGTGACCCTGGCCGACATCGACCGGGCGGCCACGGGCCGGCATCGTTTCCGT
>JANNJB010000547.1:0-1790 GCA_031405615.1 Vicinamibacteria bacterium
GTCGCGAGGGCGAAGCGGCTGTCGACGACCCCCACGTTGACGCCGTAGATCGGCGCGACCTCCGGATCGAAGGTCATGAACAACAGTAGCCTCTGCATCCAGCAGGCCCTGGGCGTCACCCGCGGGGCGCTCTTCGCGCGCAACGCCTCCCGGTTCGAAACCGTCCGCCACTTCGGGCTCACCGGAACTCCCACCGTCGAAGCCGAGGCCTCGGTGCAGCGCGCGTTCCGGGGCGATGTGTCTGACTCCGCGTTGGGTCCGGTGACCAGCGAGGATTCTGGCGCGGATCTTTTCGCCCACTACTTCCCCCTCGTGGCCCGCGGCGAGGTGGTCGCGGTCCTCGCCCTTGGAGACCCGATCGCGTCGGAGACGATGGACGAGGACGAGGCCGAACTCGTCCGTTCCTTGTGCATGGTCGCCGCCACCGCGATCCTGAACGGCCGACTGTACGAGCGTCTTGAAGACAAGGCTCGCGAACTCACGCGCCTCACCGACTATCACTCCAACATCGTCGAGAGCATGGAGGCGGGCGTCGTGGTCATCGGCGCCTCCGAAAGGATCGAGCGCTGGAACCGCGGGATGGAACGCCTCGCGGGCGTTCCGCGCGACGCCGCCATCGGCCGCACCCTCGAAGAGGCGTTGTCGGCGGAGGCCGCCACCGTGCTGCAGGCGATCCTCCCGGGCGCGGGTTCCTCCTCCGCATCGGGAGAAGGGGAACATCTCTACAAGGTGACGATCCGGCTGCAGAGCGGGCGGGCCATCACCGTCAACGTGAACGCGGCGCCGTTCGATTCCTCGCTCGCGGACAGCGGCGGCTCGAGTCCGCGCGCCGTGCTCATCTTCCACGACGTCACCGATCGGGTGGCCCTCGAGCGCCAGGTCCAACAGACCGAGAAGATGGTCGCGGTGGGCCTGCTCGCCGCGGGCGTCGCCCACGAAGTCAACACGCCCCTCACCGGCATTTCGTCCTACACCCAGCTCCTGCGCTCGCAGATGGATCCCAAGGACGCGCGGATCGAGTGGCTGGACAAGATCGAGAAGCAGACGTTGCGCGGGGCCAAGATCGTGAGCAACCTCCTCAACTTCGCCCGCGCCGGGGAGAGCGACGACGTGTCGCTCGATATCTCCAAGGTCGTGACGGACGTTCTCTCCCTCGTCGAGCACCAGCTCGAGCGCGCGAAGGTGCGCGTGGTGAAGGAACTCAGGCCCGACCTCCCCACCGTCCTCGGCAGCGAGAACCGGATCCAGCAGGTGCTCTTCAACCTGATCCTGAACGCGCGCGACGCCATGCCGAGCGGCGGCTGGCTCACCCTGAAGACGTTCGTCGACGGCCGCGAGATCGTGGTCGAGGTCAACGACACCGGGGAGGGCATCCCCGAAGCCGATCTCCCGCGTATCTTCGATCCGTTCTTCACGACCAAGGACGTCGGCCAGGGCACCGGACTCGGGCTCGCGGTCTCCTACGGGATCGTGCAGGAACACGGCGGTTCAATCCGCGCCACCAGTGCTCGGGGCCAGGGGTCGCGCTTCGAGGTGCGTCTGCCCATCGAGCGCCGGGCCGCGATGGCCCAGGCGCAATAAGCCCGCTGCCGTCAGGCTCCGACCCCATGGCGCTTCCGAAAATCCTGGTCGTCGACGACGAAGAGGTTATGCGTGACGTGCTGGGCAGCGTGCTCGGCGGCGAGGGCTACGCGGTGCGTTTCGCGGCCACCGGCCCGGATGCGATCGCCGAACTGAAGGAGGCGCCGGTCGACGCGATCATCCTCGACCTGATGCTCCCCGGGATGTCG
>JANNJB010000548.1:0-2398 GCA_031405615.1 Vicinamibacteria bacterium
CAAGCTGACCCTCGACGACGTCGAGCACAAGATCATCCGGGTGGAGTTCAAGGAGCCGCGGATCCATGCCGCCCTCGTCTGCGCCGCGATGTCCTGCCCGCCGCTGCGTACCGAAGCCTACGAGGGGCGCAGACTCAACGAGCAGCTCGAGGATCAGACCAAGACGTTCCTTCACGACCGGCAGACCGAAAATCGTCTCGATCTTGGCAACAGCGTGATCCACCTCTCGCCCATCTTCGACTGGTACCGCGAGGATTTCGGCAAGACCGACGCCGCGATCCTCCGTTTCGTGGCCCGGTATTTCGACGGGACGGGGGAGAAGAACGCATTCTCCGAGGCGCGTCTCAAGATCGAGTTCACCACCTACGACTGGTCGCTCAATCTGCAAAGACCGCGCGTGACGCAGTAACCTCCGCCGTCCTTTGTCGATGACCCGGTTCTTTCGCTCGCCCAAATTCCCGATCTTTCTGATCGTCTTCGTGGACGTCATCGGGCTCGGGATTACGATTCCCGTCCTTCCGGTCTACGCGGAGTCCTACTTCCAGCTTTCAGGCTTCGAGATCGCGGGGCTCACGAGCCTCTTCTTCGCCGCCCAGTTCGTGGCTGCGCCCCTGCTGGGTCGGCTCTCCGATCGGATCGGCCGCCGACCCGTGCTCATCGCGTCGCAATTCGGAACGCTGACCGGCGCGATCCTCACCGCGGTGGCGCTGTCGCCGATCTTCCTCATCGCCGCGAGGCTCATAGACGGGCTCACCGGCGGCAACATCTCGGTCGCGCAGGCCTATCTCACCGACATCACGCCCGCGCAGGACCGGGCGAAGAGCGTCGGCCTTGTGATCGCCGCCTTCGGCCTCGGCTTCATCATCGGCCCGGCGTTCGGCGCCTTCATGTCCGCGGCGTATGGCCCGAGGGTGCCGTTCATCTTCGCGGCCGCGGCGTCCGCGTCCACGATCCTCCTCTCCATCTTTCTTCTCAAGGAGTCGCTGCCTCCCGAGAAGCGGTCGGGCGCGGTCAAAGTCCCGGAACGTTCGACCCGCGAAATCGTGAGTCACCCCCAGATCGCGCGGATCCTGCTCATCGGCCTGCTCGGTCAGATCGCGGTCTTTGCGTTCAACTCCGTCTTCATCCTGTGGATCGACAAGGTCGTCCTGCCCGACTGGTCGATCGAGCGCGTTCAGCGCGCCACCGGTGTGGTCTTCATTTTCGTCGGCCTCGTCACCGTCGCGACGCAGGCGCTGGTGATCGGGCCGGTGGTCCGGCGGATCGGCGAGGCCCGCGCGGTGATCGCGGGCGGATTCCTGCGCGTGGTGGGCAACGCCCTCATGGCGTTTTTCCCGCGGATGTACCCGGCGGCGGCGGGCTCGGCGATTGCGGGCATAGGCGGCGGCATCGCCATGCCGAGCGCCGCGGCGCTTCTGACCTTCCATGCCCCAAACGTTGCGCGCGGGCGGATCATCGGCATCAATCAGAGTGCGATGTCGCTCGGCAATATCATCGGACCGCTGCTCGGCGGTTTCGTCTACGACCGCAATCCCGCCTGGCCCCCGATGGTCTCCGCGGGAACACTCTTCCTCATGTGGCTCGTCTCACTGGGCCTCACTCAACCCCCAAAACCCGAAATGAAGGACCACAACCCAAATGGCTAATCCGACCGCGACGTTCGAGACTTCCCTCGGCAGCTTCACCGCCGAGATCCTGAGCGATGTCATGCCCATCACCGCGGGCAATTTCATCAAGCTCGCCAAGGAGGGCTTCTACAACGGCCTTCATTTCCACCGCGTCATCCCGAACTTCATGATCCAGTTCGGCTGCCCGAACAGCAAAGACCCGCAGAGCCGCCGCGCGGGAACGGGCGATTCGCCGTACGGGCGTATCCAGGACGAGCATCCCGCGAACGCGAAGATCTCGAACGAGCCGGGCACCTTGTCGATGGCGAACACCGGCCAGCCCAACAGCGGGTCGTGTCAGTTCTTCATCAACACCGTCCACAACGGCTATCTCGACTTCTTCTCGCCCGGCGCTTCGAAGCACCCGGTCTTTGGCCGCATCACCCAGGGGATGGACGTGGTGAACAAGATCGGCACGACAAAGACCGACGCCGGCGACCGCCCCTCGACCCCGATTCAGATGGTCAAGATAACGATCACCGGCGCGTAGCTCACAATCGAAGTCCCTACCCCGGTCGGAGAAGCTCACGTCACCCCCGCGAAGGCGGGGGCCTAGCGCGAAAGCCCGTTTCCGACCGCGAAACTCACGAATCGTCTACGACAAGCTTGGTAGTGGTGGCCCGCGTGGCCGGCGCTGCGGTGGGCTCGCGGCGCCGGGGACGCCTCCCGCGTCGGCACTGCGTTTACGAAACTTCGGAATCGTGTGCCTCCTTGCTCGGCTCGTTGAGCGC
>JANNJB010000549.1:0-4801 GCA_031405615.1 Vicinamibacteria bacterium
ATTCCGAGCTTTGGGTCCTCGCTGGTGAGTTCGAGGTTGAGCGGCCCTTCGGGCAGCGGCGCTTCGATTTCCTGGATTCGCTGGCGGCCGCGCGGCTGCTCGAACGATGTGAACGATTTTCCATTCACCGCCACGCTCACCAGCGTCGGTTCGTCCAGATAGCGGGCAGCGCGGATCGAGAAACGCACCGGGCCTCCGCCGGCGTGGAGCGGTATGTCGAGCGCGGCGCGGTGGCGAGTCCAGCGCGAGGTTGTGGGCGGCGTCTCCTCGCTGTCCTCGAAGCCCGAGCCGTAACGACCCGTGGAGGGCCCGATGTCCACGACGATGGGTTGTCGGAAGCGCCCGGCCACCCCGAGGACCGAGGCGAAGAGGGCGGTCAGCGCAACGGCGGCGAGGAGCCCCGTCCTGAGCCTGCGGTCCAGGGTCGGGTTTGCGGCGTCGGGCCCCTTCTGCTCGCTCACGTGAGGCGATGCTACCCTCTCGCCCCCATGCCTCACGGGAAACTCCTGCGGATCGGATTGGCGATCGCCCTGATGTCCGTGGCCGTCGTCGGGTTCTTCTTGAATCGGCGTGTGGAAAGGGCGCTGGAGATCCCTGCGGCCCGGGAGCAACCCGTCGAGTTCGTGCCGGCGCCGGAGCGTTCACCGCTTCCCTTCTGGGGCGGCGAGGACGTGGAGTCCGTGGTCGCGTTGCCCGAAGGGCTGTACCTGGCGGGTGCTTCGGGGATCGCTCGGCTCGAGACATCCCGCGATCCGAGCGACCACGGGCTCGCTCGTATCGACATGTCTCTGCCTCTGCCCACTCGACGGGCGACCGCCCTCTCAGCCTGGCGGAGAGACCTCGCGGTGGGCCTGGGCCAGGAAGGCCTGTTCGTTCATCGGGACGGAGCGTGGTCCGAGATCAGGGCCGGATTTGGGACACTCCACGTTCGAACTCTGCAGGAGACCCCCGCCGGCGAACTCTGGATCGGCGCGCGCGAGGGTCTTTTCCGGATCGGTTTTGCCGAGCGAACGATGGTTCGGGTGCATGAGTCCCCGGTTCGCGCGATCGCGGTCTCGGATGGTGGACGCGTGCTGAGCGGCGGGGAGACGGGACTTTTCGTGACCCAGGGAGGTGTCACGACGCCGAAACCTGTTGAGGGCCTCGACACCGCCTGGATCGACGCGGTCGCCGTCTTCGACGGGCGCGTTCACGCGGTAACGCCTATGGGTCTCTTCGCAGAGGATGCCGGCGTGATGCGCGCCGTGCCGAATGGAGCGGCCGTGGGCTCGATCGCGGTTCTCGGTGACCAGCTCTTCGCTACATCCGATCCTCCCGACGCCTCGGTGCGGCGGTTCGACGCTTCCGGTCGCGTTCAGGTCGAGCAGCTTCCCTCGGCGGTACGTCGCGTCTTCACGCTGGGGGACCGTCTCGTGGCGGATACCTCAAACGGTCTTGTGGAGAGATCGAGCGAGGCGTGGCGGCTGATTTCGAGGCGACGCCAGCAGGAGAGCTTTGGAAATGCCCATGTCGGCGCTCTCACCGCATTTCGCGGGCGCGTCGTCGCGGGCTTCTTCGACGGCGGCCTCGCCGAACTTGTCCCGGCTGCGCGATCGGCGGAGGCTGGGGTTCTCAGCAGATCCGAAGAGCCCATGATGCTCCGCTCCCTGCCCGATCCGGCCTCGGCGGTCTGGGCGGTAAATGGCCTGCTCGACGCCGGCGGCGCTCTCCATGTCGCGAGTCTGCGCGGCGCCTTTCGGTTCGACGGGGCGCGCATCGAGCCGGTCGCGGGCTCGGGCGCTGCATTCTCGCTGGCCCAGACGCGCGGTGGCGTCGCCATCGGCTTCGGCGAGGGTGTTCTCCTGCCCGAACGCAAACTTCTTTCCGCCTTTCACGGCCTTCCCGGCAATCAGGCCACCGCCCTGGCGTCCGTCGGGGCGGGTCTGCTGGTGGGAAGTCCCTCCGGCCTCGGCTACATCGAAGATCTGAAGGTGCGATGGCGCGTAGCTTCGGGAGAGGGCAAGCTGCCTCACCCCTGGGTCACCGCGATCCTGCCCTTAGAGGACGGCGTTCTCATCGGCACCTATGGCGGCGGCCTCACCCGGCGCGTGGGTGCGATGTCCGATCCCGGCGAGTGGCGACCGTTCAATGAGACCGAGGGGCTCAAGGTCAACACCGGCTGTCTGGTGTCCGCGAACGGCCGGGTCTATGCCGGAACCGACGGCACGGGCCTCTACCGACTTTCGATGGATGGAACCCGGTTCGAACGGCTTAAGCTATCGCTGCCGTCGCCGCGCGTGACTGCGCTTTTCGAGAAGGACGGCTTTCTCTACATCGGGACGGACGAGGGGTTGACACGATGGTCGGTCGAGCGCGACGTTCAGCCGTAGAACGGCAAGTCGGAAGACTCCTGTTCGCCGCTGCGCTCCTCGCCGCGGCCGGTACGGCGCGCGCTCAGTCCGGCCTCCTGGTCCCAACGAGCACCGGCCGTCAGGACGCGACCGTTCTCTCACTGCGCGACATGACGATCGACGCATCCATCGCCCGTGGTTACGCCCGTGTGAACGTGCGCCAGATCTTCGAGAACCACACCGCCGAGATTCAGGAAGGAACCTACAGGTTTGCTCTGGCGCCGTCCGCCGCGATCGGCGACTTCGCGGTGTGGGACGGTCTCGTGCGTATTCCCGGCGTGATCCTGGAGAAGCGTCGGGCCCGGGCGATCTACGAGGCCCTCACCACGCAACGCATCGATCCCGGCCTTCTTCAGCAGGGCGAGGAAGAAGACCGAGAGCCGGGCGATGGTCCCCCCGCGACCTCCCGCTCAGGAGCCGCGCTTTTTTCCGTCAAAGTCGCCCCCATCCCCGCGAAGGCGACCAAGCGCCTCGAGCTGCAGTTCCAGCAGGAGGTCAACATCGTTGGCCTCATCGGGGAGTTTCGGATGGCCCTCGCGCCGATCGACGGCGAGCCCCTCGTGGCTCGAACCCTTCGGATCCGCGTCGGACTGAACGGACTCGTCCAAGAAGCGACTGCGAATGGCCTTCCTCTTAAGCCCTCAGCGGACGGTGTCACGTTTGAGGGGACAAACGTGAAGCTCGATCGCGATTTGATCGTCCGCTTCAAACTCCACGATCAGACCCCGCTCAAACTCTCGGCTTTCCGCAATCCGGACGGTCGCATGCCCGATGGTCTGGCCCTCGCGCCCTGGGAGCGGCCCGCCGACATTTCCCTCGAGAAGGATGGCTTCTTCCTTATGGAGGTGCTTCCGCCCGCCGTCAACGCACCCGCGACGCCCGGCGCGAACCCCGCCACACCGGCCAAACGCGGCGCCCTCTCGGTGGCCGTGCTTTTCGACACTTCGTTGTCGCATCGCTTTTCCGGTCTCGAAATGTCGTACCAGCGCCTCGTGCGTCTTTTCGGGGCACTCACTCCCGCGGACAAGTTCGCTCTCGTCCCGTTCGATTCCACCGTTGAGGCGCCGCCTTCGATGGCGAACGCGATCGATGTGGTGAAGATCACGTCACTCGAGCGCCTGCGCAATCGCCCGCTGTCGCCGGGCACCAACATCCTCGAAGCCGTGCGTGCGGCGCAAAAGCTCGTCGGCGATGGAGACAAGGGCCGGCTGGTTCTTTTCACCGACGGCGTCGCCATGCCGAACTCGGGCGACCTCAACACCGCGCGCAAGAGGACGCCTCTTTATGTGAGCGTCGCGACGCCGGATGCGGGCGCCGCGCTCCGCGGCGCCGCGGAGGGAGTCGTGACCGCACTCTCGTCCGAGCCCGAGACGGATCTCTTCTTCGACCGCATGCTGAGCCCCGCCCGGGCATCGGCCGCACCCCGGTCCGCAGCCTCTTCGACCGAAGGCGCACTGCGTGTGACCGCGGGCGATCCCGGCCTCAGAGATATCTACCCCGTGCTGGTGCAGCCGCCCTCCGCCCAGTCGCTCTCCGGTTTCATCGGCCGTTATTCAAGACCAGCGAACGAAGTGCGATTCGCCCTCGCGTCGGGAATCCTTCCCCGCGACGCCAGCACGCTCACCGCCGCCCTGCCCGCAAGGGCTCTTGAGGCGCGCGACCTTCCCAGGCGCTGGGCACGCGCCCGAGTCGATGATCTGCTCCGTCGGATCGAAGCGGAGGGAGAGAGACGCGAATGGGTGGACGAGATCATCGAACTCTCGAGGCGCTACAAGTTCGTCACTCCCTACACCGCATTTCTCGCCGCGCCACGCTCGCTCCTCCGGCCCCGACGCATCCAGCCCGGCGACCCTGTTCTGCGCGTCGAATGTGATGAGGGCACGGTCCTGGCGACAGCACTCTTCCCGTTCGGTTTGAAGCTGCCCCTCGTGAAGCGGCCGCGGTCGAATGTCTTCGAGGGACGGTTCCTCGTGCCCGAGTCGCTCAAGGACGGGCGTTACTCGGTTCAGATCGTGATGCGCGACCGGAGTGGTCGCACTGCCACGGAATCGAAGACGTTCGTGATCGACGGCCGGGCGCCTCGTATTTCACCGAAGCTGCCCCGAGTGGCCCGCGTCGGCGACGACCTGGTCCTTGCCGCATCCACCGACGACGACGTGATTTTTCTCTCTGCCCGCGTCGGCAACCTCCCCCCGGTGCCACTGCGCTGGGACAAGGCCGCGAACGCCTCCACCGGAAGGCTGCGCTTGCCTCCCTCGGCGGTCGGCTCGCAGGAAGTGGTCTTCGAAGCGGTGGATCTGGCGAAGAACGTGGGCTTCGGCCGCGCGATGATCGAGGTGCGTCGGTGAAACCGGTCGCGAAGCGGCTGTGTCGACTGGGTGTCTTGAGCCTCGCCGCCGGCTTGCTTCTCG
>JANNJB010000550.1:0-6689 GCA_031405615.1 Vicinamibacteria bacterium
CCCATCGCCGTGGCCGATGTTCTTCTCCGCGATCTCATCGCGGACGTAGACCACCAGGGATTCGACCGCGGAACCGATTCCGCTGGGCGCGCCGTTCTTGTAACTGGCGATGGCGAGCCTCGAGATTCCGAAAACGATCGCCATCACGGTGATCAGGAAGAAGAGATGTTTCGTCGGGAAAGCGATGGGCAGGCCGAGCGGACGGTAATCCGGCTGATCCACCACGTGGTGCATCAGAATTTCCCCCGGGCTTTCGCCATGGCCGGCCGCGGCGGCGTGGCCTTCTCCCACAGGCGTTGTCGCACCCGTGGCTGCATGCGTTTCCGGTGTCGCCGCAGTTTCTGTGGTGGCCGTGGCCGGAGCCGCGGGCGAAGGCGACTCGTGAGCCTGGGGTGCCGCTGAAACCGCCAGGGCAAGGAGAAACGCGCCGAGCATCATGACTGTCGAACCCTCGGGGAGAAGTTCTGTCGCGACCAAACCGCCGTTTCGGCGGCAGTGAAGAGCGCGGTGAAGGTCAGAAGCGCCGTGGCGAAGGGCGCTTCGGGCAGCAGGAGGACCCGGAGACCGATCGCGAAGCCCGCGAGGGTCAAACCCATTCGAAGCACCATCCCCCCGAGGACCGCCCCGAAAAAGGCCTTCGTCGAGGACCACCTTGCGCCGAGATGCGACAAGGCAAGGGCGCCGATGCCGTTCACGGTTGCGAGGAGGGCCGAACACAGCACCGCGGTCTCGGCCCCGCGGTCCGTGGAAAGGCCCATCACCAGCACGCAGGAAGCGGCCGCGAACAGGGTCATAGCGAACGCGAGGTGCAGCGATGTCTTCAAGGCTTCGTGACTCTGTCGGATCGAGGGTCGGGGTATTGAGTGGGGTTTTTCGGCCGGTTTAGGTTCGAGGCGGTCCGCACGAACTGGACGAGGGCGATCAGCACCCCCAAAGAGCCAAACAACAGGGAGAGCCAGGGTTTCGTCCCCACGAATCCGTCGAGCCAGTAACCGAAGGCGAAAAAGAGCCCGACGGTTGCCGCAAGCGCTGTCCCAATGCCGAGATACGGGGCGCTTTCGCGCAGAACCCTAGCGAAATCACTTGTCGGTGTATTCCGCTTGGGGAGCATGCCCGTTTCTCGTCCTGAACTAGCGACTATCGACCTGATTTTGGAGACGGATACCGCGAAGCACCCGTCATTTGCTGGGCGAGAGACTACCAGAAAACACGAGGTGTTCGGTCTTTCCGGCGACCAGGTCGAGGGCGTGAAGAAGTACGGGAGCCAGAGCCGCCAGGCCCTCCGAAACCCCCCGCGGCGATCCGGGTAGATTTACAAGCAGGCTCCGTCCTCGGATTCCGCAGACGCCCCGGGACAGGGCGGCAAAGACCGTTTTGTCGAGGCCACGCAGACGGATCAGTTCGGCGAGCCCAGGAGCTTCCCGATCGATCACTCGCCGGGTGGCCTCAGGGGTCACGTCTCTTGGCCCAAGTCCGGTGCCGCCCGTGGTGACCACGAGGTCGGCGCGCGCGGCGGAGAAGATCAGCAGTTCGGCGATCCGGTCCGCGTCATCGGGCACGACCAGAGGTCCGTCGACGGAGAGGCCGAGGGAGGCGAGGCCCCGCAAAGCTTCAGGGCCGGACACGTCCTCCCGCGTTCCCGCGTGGGCGGAATCGCTGACGGTGATGACTACGGCGGTTCTGGTTTCCAAGGATTTAGCACGCGCATGATAGAAGACTCGGTGTGATCCACTTCGTCTTCGCGCTCGCCGCTCTGGGCCTGCTTCAACCCGCGGGCAACACTTATTCCCTGCGCGCGGTGGTCTCCGACTCGAAGGGTGCGCCCGTTCGGGATCTCGAACTCTCTGATGTGTCCCTCACCGCCTCCGGCGCCACCGTACCCCTTACCCGGTTCGAGAAAGACGAACGTCCTTTTCGCGTCGCGCTTCTCATCGATTCCTCCCTTCCTATGGGAACCGCCTACCGCCTCCAGTTCATGGACGCGGCGAAGGCGTTCATCGCCTCGCTCCCCGCGACCACCCGTATCAGTGTCTGGACCACCGGAGATCGTCCCCACAAGGTGATCGATGATCTGAGTCTCGACGAAGAAGGCCGGGGGCGGGAAGTGACAGCGCGCCTCAGTCGCGTGGCGCCGTCGGGCGGAAACACGCTTTTGGACGCCCTCGTCGAAGCGTCCGAAGATCTCCAGAAGAAGGAAGGTGAACGGAGCATCGTCGTCTTCATTTCCGGCTCGGGTCCGGGATTCGCGAACGATGTGCGCGAGGGGATTGTCGACCGCGTCCTCAAGACGAAGGTCGAAGTGGCGGGGGTGCTCGTCTCCGAGCGAGGTGAGGCGGGAGGAGGAGGCGACGTAGCCCAGGAAGACTACGACTACGTCGTGAGTCGCCTGACCGACGTCACGGCCGGGCGTGAGGAGCGACCGATCAGCGTGATGGGAACCGGTCCGGCCCTCCAGCGAGTAGCGGCGGACCTGCGATCGACGTATCGTCTCGCTTATTCCTATTCCGGCTCAGACCGCCGTCCGAAGATCGCGCTTCAAGTGGCGCGACCCAAGGTGAAGGTCAGATTATCCACGCCGCAAAAAGAGACTTCTTCTCCTTGATTTCCCGATTTCGTGCCGTCGTCCTCGCATCCACCCTCGCCGTGCTCGTTGGCGCCGCTTTAGCCTTCGCTCAGTCGCAGGGCCAGCCTCCGCTCACCTTCGGCGCCGGGATCGAGATCATCAACCTCACGGTCACGGTCACCGACGCCCAGGGCCGCCTGGTGCCTGGTCTTGGCCGCGACACCTTCGCGGTCTATGAAGACGGGGTCAAGCAGGAACTGGCGCTGTTCAACAAGGACCGTCTGCCGCTGAGCGTCGTTCTTCTCATGGACGCTTCGGCCTCGATGGAAGACAAGGTCGCCCCGGCTCGTGCCGCCGCGAAGCGTTTTGTGTCCACCCTTGTCACGGAAGACCGCGCACGGGTCGTCGCGTTCAACAACAAGATCGACGTGCTCCAGGACTTCACCAACGACAAGGAGGCGCTGATCACCGGGATCGACCGGCTGCAGCCCTCGGGATCGACCGCGCTGCACAATGCCTTCTACATTTCCATCAAGGAACTTCAGAAGGAAAAGCAGTCGGGGCCGGGCGCGCGCCGCCAGGCCATCATCCTGCTTTCCGACGGCGAGAACACGTCGTCGATCGTCACCGATGAACAGGTCATCGAGCTCGCCCGCAAGGCCGAGATCTCCATCTACTCGATTCGAATCACTACTGATTTCGAGGGCGACAAGGGCCGGGCCGCGTTCTCCCAGGCGACTCACCTGCTCTCCGTCCTCGCCCGCGAGACCGGCGGGCAGGCGTTTTTCCCCGCGCAGATTCAGGAACTCGAATCGGTCTACGACCGGATCGCCGAGGAGATGCGAACCCAGTACAGCCTCGGTTACGTGCCGACCAACGCCAGAAGAGACGGCCGCTACCGCCGCATCGTGGTGCGCGTTCCCTCGCGCGACAACGTGGTGCTGCGCTACAAGCTCGGGTACTTCGGTCCCCGAGCCTGACCCCGCAAGAAGCAGGAGAGTCCGCCATGCCACGCGCCATCATCGTCGGGAGCGGTTCGGAAATCGCGAAGAACCAGATCACGAACGACGCCTTCTCGAAAGTCCTCGACACCAACGATGCGTGGATCCGTGAGCGCAGCGGGGTTGAAACCCGCTATTACGTGGATGCCGGCACCTCGACCTCGGATCTGGGCGTCGCGTCCGCAGAGCGCGCGATCGAGAACAGCGGCGTGCCGCGCGAGGAGATCGACCTCGTCATCTCGGCCACGATGACGCCCGACTACTACTTCCCGGGCAACTCCGGCATCTACCAGAACCGGCTGGGCCTGCGACAGATTCCATGTTTCGACATTCGTCAGCAATGCGCCGGTTTTCTCTACGGCCTTCAGCTGGCCGACGCGCACATCCGCTCCGGTCTCGCGAAGACCATTCTCCTCGTCGGCGCCGAGGTCCACACCGGTTTCATGCCCTTCTCCCAGAAAACCTGGGATGTGATCTACGGTCGCGACCCCGGCCCGATTTCACCCGAGGACTTCGCGTGGAACTCCCGCTTCCGCCACCTCCTCGTCCTCTTTGGCGACGCCGCTTCGTCCGTCGTCATCAAGGCGCACGAGGGTGAGGATCGCGGCATCGTCGAGACCATTCTGTGTGGAGATGGCAAAGACCTCGAGAAGCTCTACGTGCCGGGCACCGGCTTCCGATTCCGCCCCTACACGAGCCCCGAGCAGTTCCAGCGCGGCGATCACGTCCCGGTGATGGACGGCAAGGCCGTGTTCAAAATGGCCACGACCCGGATGATCGAAGTGGCGACCGAGGTGATGAAACGCCACGGGGTCACCGTCGCGGATCTCTCCCTCGTCCTGATGCACCAGGCCAACATGCGCATCAACGAGTACTGCGCGAAACAACTTGGAATTCCCGCCGCGAAGGTCATCCACAACATCGAGCGCTACGGCAACACCACCGCGGCCACCATTCCTCTTCTTTTCGACGAGGCGGCGCGGGGCGGCAAGGTGAAGAAGGGCGACCTCATCCTCATGGTGGCCTTCGGCGCCGGGATGAACTGGGGCGCCACCCTCATGCGCGCGTAGCCCCCGTCATCGCGAGCCGGCCATCGGTAGGCGTCCGGCGAAGCGATCCTCGGTCTCGGCTTCCCGCCCGTCATCGCGAGCCGGCAATTCGGGGGCTCCCGCCCCGTCATCGCGAGCTGGCCATCGGTAGGCGTCCAGCGAAGCGATCCTCGGTCTCGGCCCCGCGACGCCCACCGCGCGGGTGAGGATCGCTTCACTCCAACCCGAAACGACGGGTGGTTCGCGATGACATTAGAGCAGCCGAACCTCCCGCCCCGTCATCGCGAGCCGGCCATCGGGGGCTCCCGCCACCGTCATCGCGAGCCGGCCATCGGTAGGCGTCCGGCGAAGCGATCCTCGGGCCGAAGCTGCGATTCCGGCAAGCGCCGGTCGCCTCCCGTCATTCATACAGATCCCCAGCCAGGTCGCGCCACGCCGGGTTGACGCGTCCGATGAGCCTGATCTTGGCCGACCGCGACCCGCTCTTGAGCTGCTTCTCCCGGATTATGGCGGCTTCCATTGAGGGGTGAGCTTCGTAGTAGACGAGTTTCGTGGTGCGGTATCGGGCCGTAAAACTGCCGGGGTTGAGGCCTTGTGTGTGAATCCAGTGCCGCGCAGCCAGGTTGGCCGTGACCCCAACGTAGAGAACCCGGTTCGACCAGTTGGTGAGGATGTATATGGCGGGCCGCATCTCCACGATTGTGCACGCCGGGCGGTCGGACGAGGTCCCCCTGTAAAAAGCGGATGAGGATCGCTTCACTCCAACCCGAAACAACGGGTCGTTCGCGATGACGGAGGCGGACGGTCGTCATCGCGAGCCGGCCATCGGCAGGCTTCCGGCGAAGCGATCCTCGGTCTCGCTCCCGCGATGCGCCACCCGCGGATGAGGATCGCTTCACTCCAACCCGAAACAACGGGTCGTTCGCGATGACAGGTGGAGCCGAAACGACGGGCCGTTCGCGATGACGTTGGAGCAGCCGAACCTCCAACCCCCGGCATCGCGAGCCGGCCATCGGTAGGCGTCCGGCGAAGCGATCCTCGGTCTGCGCCCCGCGATCCGCCACCCGGGGGGTGAGGATCGCTTCACTCCAACCCGAAACGACGGGTCGTTCGCGATGACGTAGGAGCAGGCCCCGTTACGCCTCGGTGGTGGGCTTGGATCCGGGGCGGGCGATCTCGCCCGTCACCTTGTGGTCCTGGTGATAGTAGTAGTAGTAGTGACCGCGGGTCTTGGTGTCGAGAGCGTTGATCACGACACCGATGAGGTTGGGCGTCGCCTTCTGCAAGGCCGTGATGTTTCGTTTGATCGCCCTCTTGTCGACCTTGTTGTGCTGCACCACGTACACCGCAAGATCGCAGTAGCGCGCGAGGAGCAGGGCGTCCGTGACCGAGGCAAGAGGCGGCGAGTCGACGAGGATCCAGTCGAAGTGGCGACGCAGGCGATCGAGCAGGTCCCCAAGCTGTTTTCGCGCGATCAGCGCTGGAGGGTTCGGTGGCAAGGCCCCCGCGGTGAGCACAAAGAGGTTCGGCGACTTCGTCGGCTGAATCAGCTTGTCCAGCTCCTCCCGCTTGATGAAGTAGTCGCTGAAACCGGGTTCCTTGTTGACCCCGAGCCGCCGATGAACCTGGGCCCGCCGCAGGTCGAGATCCATCACCAGCGTCTTCTCACCCGAGGCGGCGAGCAGCTTCGCCAGGTTCACGATGGTCGCGGTCTTGCCTTCCTGGGGTGCCGTGCCGGTGACGAGAACCACCTGTCCCGAGTCCTCCCGCCGCGCGAAGATGAGCGCGGTGCGCAGGTTCTGGTAGGCCTCGGTGACGAGGTGCACGTTCGTCTCGTCGTGTTTGGGCACCGCGGCAAGAAGATCCAGGTGCAGATACCGCTCCACCTCGTCCGGGTCCTTGATGGTGTTGTCGAAGTAGTCCCGGCCGAGCACCAGGCCCACACCCAGGAGGAGCCCGATGACGAGACCCAGGAGAGCGGCCTGCTTCTGATCGGGCCGGACTTTGCGAGCCCCCACGGCCTTCTCGATGAGCGCGATGTTATTGGTCTGCACCGAGGCTGCGATGTTCGACTCG
>JANNJB010000551.1:0-4097 GCA_031405615.1 Vicinamibacteria bacterium
GACCGACTTGAACGGCGACCGCATGGTCCAGCGGAATGAGCTGAACCTCTCGCGGCTTCTCTTCAACGATACGAACTACAACCCGGCCAACCCCGCATCCGTGGTCAGCGCGGCGACGGTCGATACAAACCTCGACAACGACATCACCGACGAGTTCACGTTCGGCGTAGAGCACGAACTCGCGAAGAACTTCGGTGTCGGCCTCACCTACATCTTCCGTCACTACTGGAACGACAACGCAACCTTCCGGGTCGGGCTGCAGTCGGCGAGTTTCCAGCCCGTGACCATGACGGTGCCGTGCGGAAACTCCTCATGCGATCAGCCGAGCTACAACGTCACTTACTACCAGCTCCCGTTCCAGCGACCGGCCGAAACGGTGCTGCGAAACTCCCAAGGCGCCAATCGGCGCTACCACGGCCTTGAACTCGTCGCCCGAAAGCGATTCTCCAACCGCTGGTTGATGAACGGGAGCTTCGTCTGGCAGAGCACGGCTCGTCACTACGAGGGCGGACCGGACGTCGACTTCCAGGACCCCACCAACGTGGCGCAGCAGGACGGATACCCTGCCGGCACGCTGAACGCACGATGGACCTTCAAACTCTCAGGAATGGCCCAGCTGCCCTGGGGAATGAGCGCCTCGGCGTTCGTGAACGTGCGAGACGGCGTGCCCTTCAACCGTACGGTCGCGACCCCCGCGAGCCGCACCGGCGGTCTTGGAGTCACGGACGTCTTCGTCCGCGGTTTCGGAGACGAACGTTACGAGATGTTCCGCCAGCTCGATGTCCGCCTGGACAAGACGATCCGGGCCGGGCGAACGCGTGTGATCCTCGGCGTGGATGCCTTCAACATGCTGAACGAGGCGCTCGTTCTGTCGCGAGTTGCGTCGCAGGACGGCCGAACCGCGAATCAGATTCGTACCATCCTCGCGCCCCGCGTAATCCGGGTGGGGGCGCGACTGACGTTCTAGAGGTCGGCAGGGCCGAGCCCCGCGCTTTCGAGGCGGCTAGAGAATCAGGAAGCGCGCGAGGCTCAGGAAAAGTCCCATGCTGGCCACGTCGGTGGCTGTGGTGAGGAAGATGCTGGAGGCGGTCGCGGGGTCGAGGCCAAGGCGCTTGAGGGTCATGGGAATCAACGCTCCAGAAAGGCCGCTGATCATGCAGCTTCCAATCATGGCCAGGAAGACCGAGAGGGCCAGGAGACCCGCGTTCTCATTCTTCTGGAGGCTCGCCACCACGAACATGCCCAGACCCGCGGTGACCCCGACAAACGCGCCGTTCAGGAACCCGAGCAGGCCCTCCTTCATCACGAGCGTCCTTTCTCGTCCCGGCTTGAGCTCGCCCAGGGTCATCCCACGAAGCGTCACGGCAAGGGCCTGGCAGCCGGTATTTCCAGACTGGCCGGCAAGAACGGGAAGAAAGACCGCGAGAACAACAAGCTGGTCGATCGTGTCCTGGAAGTAGCCGACCACACCCGCCGCGATGAACGCGGTCAGGAGATTCAGCTGAAGCCACGGGTGCCGGTATTTGAGGCTCGTGTTCCAGGGAGTCGAAAGGCGTTCTTCCTTTTCGACGCCGACCATGGCGCCGACCTGGGCGCTGATCTCGTAGGCGTGCTGTTCGAAGAGGGTCCGTCCGCGGACAATACCCACGAGCCGCCCGCCCGAGTCGCAGACCGGGTACACCGGGAAATGATGATTGACCACGAGCTTCATGGCGTCGATGGCGTCGAGGTCGGGAGCGAGGGAGAACGGATTCCGGAGCATCACGCTCTCGACCGTGGCGTCCTTGCTCGCCAGAAGCAGGTCGCGCATCGCGACCACGCCGAGGAGCACGCCCGCGCCATCGACCACGAATCCGTAGGTCACGAACACGTTCTTCACCAGTTCGCGAATGCGTTCGGTCGTCTCGGCGACCGTGAGTTCGGGGCGGAACACCGCGCGCGGCGGCTCCATGAGACGGCCGATCGAGTCGTCGGGATACGTGAAGTTCGCCGTCCACTGGTTGGCGTCGGCGAGGGGCGCGGCGGCGATGACGGTCTTGCGTCTCTCCTCCCCCATCGCGAGCATGATGTCCTCGGCCACCGCGGGGCTCAGCATGGCGAGAACCGTGGCGGCTTCGGCATCGGGCAGCGGATCGAGCATCTTCGCGGCCTGCGTGGGCGCCAGGGCCACCAGTTCCGCGGCGATCGAGCCCAGACGCGATGGCGCGGTGGTGACGGGAAGGTCGGACGGGGCCGGCAATGGAGGCGATATCTGGGTCATAAGCGCGCTTCAGATCAGGATAACAACCGCGGGTCCGGATGTCACTTTCATTTGCGGGTAGTCTCGGGAGTCATGATCGAACCACGCCCCGTTGTTCTCGAGGGCCACGGCCTGCGCCTCGAGCCCTTGTCGCCAGACCATGCGGAGGGCCTTGGGAGAGCGGCGGGCGACGGTCGCCTGTTCGAACTCCACTTCACGTCCGTTCCCGCCCCCGGTCAGGAGGCGGCCTACATCGAAGCCGCCCTCCTCGGCCAGCGCGCCGGCAACATGCTCCCCTGGGCAATCCGCGACCTCGATCGAGATGAGATTGTGGGCAGCACCCGCTACCACGACATCGTGGCCGCGATCGACCGGGTGGAGATCGGCTACACCTGGTACGCGAAACGCTGCCAGCGAACGCATGTCAACACGTCGTGCAAACTGCTTCTGCTCGCCCACGGATTCGAAGGGCTCGGCTGTGAAGTCGTGGGTTTGCGGACGGACATTCTCAACACGCGCTCGCAACAGGCCATCGAAAGGCTGGGGGCGCATCGCGACGGTGTGATCCGGCACCACGCGGCCCGACGCGACGGCACGGTCCGCGACACCGTGATGTACTCGATCCTGCGGAGCGAATGGCCGGCGATCCGGCAGCGGCTGGAGAAGCGACGGACGGTGGGCGGTTCAGAATAGCTTGAGGTACTCGGTCACCGCGCGTTTCTGGCCCTCGGTCATCCCATCGAACGGGAACTCGTGCCCTGCGTTCGATCGGCCGGGGAGACGGGTGTCGTAGATCGAGCTGATCGAACGGGGCGTCCAGTTTTCAGGGAATCGAAGATGCGTCTGGCAACCGGCGCCTTCGTCTCCTTCAAGGGCTATGCCCATCCGGTCGTAGTCGAGCCGATGACCGCCCACCTCGAATGTCGTGGGTCGGGCTTCTGGATGCATCAGGTGCCAGAGCGTCGGGACGGAGCCGTTGTGCAGGTACGGCGCGGTGGTCCAGACCCCATCCAGAATCGGCGCGACGTAACCGAACGTCGGTTCGATCTGCGCGTAACGGAAGGCGGTACGCGAGCGGTCGTTCGCGCGGGTGCTCGCCACGGCGCTCGTGACAATCTGCGCGCGCCTCGGGTCGGTCCCGATCCGCGCGAGGGACACGAGCCGGTTCGGATACGACTGAAGCCTCGGACGGCCTTCGCGCATCTCGTAGTCGCCGTGGCACGATGAACAGAGATTCGCGAAGACCCTTTCGCCATCTGCTGCGAGATCGCGATCGACGGGTCCGGGGAATGGGGGCGGGGCCAGGCGGTCGAGGCCACGAGCCAGATCTTCAAACGATGCCAGGCGCGCGGGTACGCGAGAGGGGCGGATGCCGCCCTCCCCGATCGAGAAGACTGCGAGAAGACCCGCGTGCGGCGCCGAGCCGCGCTTCGTGGCCTGGGCGCGCGTGACCGGTTCGAAACGCGGAGCGCCTGGGGGCACGTAAGCGCCATCCCACATCAGTGAGGTTCGAAACGCACGATTCGTGAGAATCGGAATGCTGACGATCGCGTTCTGCTCGGAGCGGAAGGCGGCGGAGGGGACGGCGCCCGCGACGACCAGCCGCGCCGCAACGTTATTGACCGTGCCCGCGCCACCGTTGTCGAAGGGAAGCAGCCGCTCCGAGCCTCGATCGGTGTCCCGAAGGCGCGCTCGAACGCGGGGCAGGACCGCGCGTTCATACGTTTTGATCTCACTCGGCGACGCCTCGGGGAAGATGCGGCGCAAGGTGCTGAGCAACGCGGCCTCATCACGCATCGCGGCCCGCAACGAAGCAGGGATCGCGCGGTTGAGTTCGTCAAGTTGCAGGGACTGGTTC
>JANNJB010000552.1:0-11970 GCA_031405615.1 Vicinamibacteria bacterium
ACCAAGGCGATCGTCATGATCGGCGAAATCGGCGGTTCGGCGGAGGAAGATGCCGCCGCTTACGTGAAGGCGCACGTGAAGAAGCCGGTGATCGGCTTCATCGCCGGCCAGACCGCCCCCGAAGGCCGCCGCATGGGCCACGCCGGCGCCATCATCTCGGGAGGCAAGGGCACCGCCGAAGAGAAGATGAAGGCGATGCGCGCGGCCGGCATCCACGTCGTGAAATCACCCGCGGACATGGGACGGATGGTCGCGAAGGTTCTCGGAAAGAAAAAGTAGTTACCTGAAAGGCAGGACATGGAGAAGACGTTTTCGATCATCAAGCCCGACGCGGTCAAGGCCGGAAACGCCGGCGCCATCCTCTCTCGCATCGAGAAGGCGGGATTCCGCATCCTCGGCCTGCGCATGCGCAGTCTCACCGAGAAGGAGGCCCAGGGCTTCTACCACGTGCACAAGGCGCGGCCCTTCTTCGGCGAACTCGTGGCCTTCATGTCCTCGGGTCCCTGCGTCACGATGGTCCTCGAGCGTGAGAACGCGATCCTCGGCCTGCGCGACCTGATGGGAGCGACCAACCCCGCAAACGCCGCCGCCGGCACCATCCGCAAGGACTTCGCCGCTTCGATCGAGGCGAACGCGATCCACGGTTCGGATGCCCCGGAGACCGCTGCTTTCGAGATTTCGTACTTCTTCCCCGGCATCGAACTGTAGGCTTTCGTTGGGCGGCCCCGGCACCGAAGTGGGTTGGTCGCGCTAGCGAGGACATCGACAAGGTGGAGGAGCTTCGGGGACTACTTGCGGTCGGCGTCTTGCCGGAGATCCTTCGTCGGATCTTCCTCGATCGACGTACCGGCATCCTCCACCTCGCTTACGGGGTCGAGCGTTCGGACGTTGAGTTCAGCGGCGGGTACCTGACAAACGCCGAGACCACCATCCCCGGAGCGCACCTTGGAGATCTCCTGGTTCAGGTCGGCTTCCTGAGCTCGCGCGATCGGGACGCGTGTCTCGAGATCGCGGCCCTCTCTGATGAACGTCTGGGTGAGACCCTCGTGCGTCACGGGCTGCTCGACGCCGATCATCTCGCCCAGGGCCTCGCCCTTCAGCTGCGGGAGGTGATGGCGAAAACCCTGACCTGGAAGGGCGGGGTTTACACCTTCACCGACCAGGAGGTGAAGAAACTGGCGTCTCTCGATCCCTCCGCGGAGCCGCGACTGGATCCGCGTGAGGTTCTTCTTGACGCCACCTGGACCCTGGTGAGCGATCCGGGAATCGACGGCTTGCTGGGCGATCTGACCCAGAACGTGAGGAAGGCGCGCGACGAACGTCTGCTCTATCTCGATTTCCGCCTGGCTCCCGCCGACGCGTTCCTATTGAGTCGGGTGGACGGGGCGTTGACCGGAGAGCAACTCCTTGAACTCTCCCCGCTGCCGAGGGACGAGGCCAAGGCGAGCCTTGCCGGACTTCTTTCGGTGGGAGCGGTCGAATACGTGGGCGCTCCGCCGCCCTCGACCATGACCACCGAAGTCGCGCGATTCGAGGTGGCGCGCCTCGCCGCACGGATCACCTCGTCGGATCCATTCGAGGTTCTTGGGCTTTTGCCCGGCGTCGCGTCGAACGAACTGCGCTCCACCTATCTCAGGCTTTTGAGGTCGTGCGATCCCGCGACGACCACCGACCCCGAACTCAAGCCGATCCTTCAGCACATGGCGGGGAAGCTGGCCGAAGCGTTCAAGGAGATCGAGAGACGGTCGGGGACGCCGCGTCCGTCCCTTGCCGCGAGGCCCTCCGCCACGGGACGGAAGACCGGCACGGTGAAGGCGGACCCCCGCACCCCTGCTGCGGCGCCACCGCCACCGCCGCCACCGCCGCCGCAGCCGGCTGCGGCATCCCATCCGAAGATCGACCCTTCACAGGCGGCCGCGGCCGCGGCGCAGGCCTTCGATGCCGGACGGCTCCACGAAGCGCTCGCCATACTGCATGAGGCGGTTCCGCACCTTGAGGGTCGCGCTCGCAGAGTCGCGCGGGTGCGCAAAGCGAAGATCCTGCTCGCGGCCGAGAACGGCGCGAAACTGGCGGAGGATGAGCTCAAGTCCGCGATCGCCGAGGATCCGGGCAACGCCGAGGCCCACGCGGCCCTGGGCGGCATTTATCATCAGCGCGGGTCGCAGGCCCTGGCGATGATGGAATACCGGAAGGCGCTCGAGCTTCAGCCCCGTAACGTGGAGGCGCGCGAGGCGCTTTCGCGGCTCCTGGCGCCGGCCGTGCCGATCGCGCCCGAAGCCTCCGTGCTCAAGCGCTTCTTTGGCCGCTAACCCCAAAACCGATCTCAGGAGACGCCCCCAAATGTCCGTCAAATCCGACAAGTGGATCCGCCGCATGGCCAAAGAGCACGGGATGATCGAGCCCTTCTGCGAGAAGCAGGTGGCGGACGGGCTGATCTCGTACGGCCTCTCCTCCTACGGCTACGACATCCGGATCGCCGACGAATTCAAGATCTTCACCAACATCCACTCGGCCACCGTGGACCCGAAGAATTTCGACGCGAGATCGTTCATCGACGTGAAGGCGGACGTCTGCATCATCCCGCCCAACTCCTTCGCCCTCGCCCGCACCGTGGAGTACTTCAAGATCCCGCGCGACGTCATCACGGTGTGCGTGGGGAAGTCGACGTACGCGCGCTGCGGCATCATCGTGAACGTGACGCCCTTCGAACCCGAGTGGGAGGGGATCGTCACCCTCGAGGTCTCGAACACGACGCCCCTTCCCGCCAAGATCTACGCGGGCGAAGGAATCGCGCAGGTTCTCTTCTTCGGGGGCGACGAGATCTGCGAGACGAGCTACGCCGACCGCAAGGGCAAATACCAGTCCCAGAAGGGCCTCACCCTTCCGCGGATGTAGCGCCGGTCTCGGCCTTTGGGGCATGATGGCCCCATGGTTCACGAGACCGTCGTCATGGAAGGGCATCTGATCGACTCGGATGTCCTGCGCCGCGCGTTCAACGCGATCGTCGAAGAAGGCGGCGCCTTCGAAATCCTCGAGTTCAGGGTCGGCCGCACCAACGACGAGCCCACCCGCGCGGTGCTCGACGTCAAGGCCAAGGACCCCGCGGCCCTGGACCGCGTGCTCCAGCACCTCGCGTACTTCGGCGCGGCCACTCAGACGGGTGACGCGCGGTGGGCTCCGGCCGAGGCGGACGGCATCCTGCCCGACGACTTCTACGCCACCACCAACTTCGACACTCTGGTGCGTATCGAGGGCCGCTGGGTCAAGGCTTTGAGCCAGAAAATGGATTGCGCGCTGGTTCGTCGAGAGGGCGGGCCGACCTGCGTGAAGCAGAGGCTGGTGCGGAAGGAAGAACTCGTGGCCCTGCGTGGCCTCGGGATCCGGGTCAAGCCGCCCGAACGCAGCCGCGACTATTCGATGTTCGGCTTCATGTCGAACGACATTTCCGCCGAGATCAACAAGGGCATCGCCATTCAGGCAGCGGCGCGCGAGATGAAGAAGGCGCGTCAGGCGGGCGAGAAGATCGTGGTGGTGCCCGGGCCCGCGGTGGTCCACTCGGGTGGCGACACCGCCCTGGCCCACCTCGTCCGCGATGGATGGATCGACGTGATCCTCTCGGGCAACGCCTTCGCCACCCACGATCTCGAGAAGGCGATCGTGGGCACGAGCCTCGGCGTGTGTCAGATGAGCGGGCGCGCGGTGGAGGGCGGCAGCCGGAACCATCTCTTCGCCATCAACGCGGTGAACCGCGCGGGCGGCGTCGCGGCCGCGATCGAAACCGGGGTCGTGAAATCGGGCGTGATGTTCGAGGCGGTGAAGCGGGGTGTGCCGTTCGTTCTCGCGGGCTCGATCCGCGACGACGGCCCCTTGACCGACGTGATCACCGACATTCGCGATGCGCAGATGGCCTACTCCAAGGCCCTCGAAGGCGCGGGCGTCTGCCTCATGCTCGCCTCGGCCCTCCACGCCATCGCGGTGGGGAACCTGCTGCCGGTCGCGGTACGGACGGTTTGCGTCGACATGACCGAGTCGGTTCCGGTGAAACTCGGGAACCGCGGAACCATGCAGGCGATCGGCCTCGTGACCGATGTCGGGTACTTCCTGGAGCGTCTGGAGAGCGAACTGCGCAAGGGCTGAAAAGCGAGGAGGCTGGGGCCATGGCAGCCACACGGATTTCGTTCACGCGTTGGCGTTTTCGAGCGATGGGCATCTTCGCGATGCTGCTCTCTTCTCTCGGTTGCGCTTCCGCCCGACGTATCGAATCACCTCGCGTTGACACCGCTGCCCTCGTCCGGGAGGCGGATGAGGAAATCAATCGAGGCTGCTACCTCTGCCTGATCTCGGCGACGGAGAAATACGAGGCCGCGATCGCGGCGGGCGCAATCGGAGTCGAACGAAAGACGGCCGGGGCCTTTGTTCTGATGGCGGCGCGCGAGCGTGAACTCGGGCTCAAGCCGTCAGCGGCGATGGACAACGCGCGGAAGTACGCGGCCGGCGGGCCGGATGGCGCCATCGTGGACACGTATCTCTCCGCCACCGCACTCATACCTCTGCGCATGGAGGGCGTCAGCAAGGAGGCGATGGCTGCGTCGGCCCCAGCCGCGCGCACGAGGGCGATGAGAGGCCTCGCGCACAACGAGGCCGACGACGCCAGCTTGAAGGCCCTTCGCCAGGCCGCCGATGGAACGGGGGATATCGCCGCCCGATACCTTCTCGGCGCGCTCGAGTGCGTTGGCCCGACACCACCCGCGCCGAAGGCGCTCGAGCCCTCGCCGGTGTTCCTGTTCCAGGCGGCAACCTGCGGAACGCAGCTCGATCTTTCTCGGATCGAGAGCCTGATCAAAGCGGAGCCGCGATTTCACGAGGCGCATTACTTCGCGGGCCGCCTGTTCATGGCGCAGAGAAGACTCGTCTCGGCTGAGCGCGCATTTCTGGCCGCGGCCAATGGCCTCCCGCGGATGACCGCCGCGTGGGCCATGCTCGGCAGCGCCCGCCTCAGGCTCGAGGAATACGACTGGGCCGCCCAGGACCTCGCGCGTGCTCTCGACATCGAGCCGGACCAGCGCGAGGCTCTCCTCCTGCGGGCCCAGGCCCTCAACTACGCGGGCCGGTTCGAAGAGGCGATGGCTCCGGCGCAGCGCCTCCTCGATCTGGGCGCGTGGTACGTGAGCGACGCGAATTACTGGCTCGCCTTCTCCGAGTTGCAGCTTCGCCGTCTGCGCGACGCGGACGTCCACGTTCGCGAAGCGCGCCGTACGAATCCCATGAATGGCGACACCGCCCGGCTGGGCGGTCTGGTGGCCTATCACCTCGCGGAGTTCAACCGGGCGCGTGGCGAGTTCGAACTGGCGATTTCAAGCGGCCCGGACTGCGAATCGCATCTTCACCTGGGACTGATTCACGGTCTGCAGGAGAGACCCGAATCCGCCGTGGTCGCGTTCGTGCGGGCCCGCGACTGCTACGCGCGCGCCGCTGACGGCGCGCTGGCCCGGAGGCGGGAGATCGAGGAGTCCACGCTCACCGAGGTTCGCAAGGAAGTGGCGCTGCTTCGCCTCGCGCAGCGCGTCGAGGCGGCGAGACGGTCGCAGGCCTCGGCCTCATTGGGCGCGGCCGAGGGCGAAGCCGCGCGAGGCGCCTACGAGGCCGCGCTCACCTACGCGACGGAAGCGTCCGCGCATCCCGACTTCGTGGCTCGGGTCGATGACCTGCGGAAACGAATCGCCGCCCAACAGAAGCCTCGGTAGGCGCTCGCTCAGGCGAACGCTGACGCCAGCAGACGCGAGGCCGTTTGCGGATCCAGAAGATCCGGGGCCGCGCGCAGGACGAACGACGGGAGGTCCGCGATCGAGCGCGCCACGTCGAGGCACGGACGCGCCGACGGGTCGGCGGCAAGGAAGGGCGTCAGCGCGAGCAGGCGCTGAAACGACTCGACCGCGCGAATCGGCTCGAGGGACGATGAGCCGTCCGAGACCCGCTCTGGAAAAACAACGGCCGTGAGCGGCGCTTCGATCCGGTGCTGGCCTGGGAAGAGTTCGCCGGGCTGAAACATCCGCTTACCGAGGGAAGGGACGTGCCGGCCTTTCGGCAGTCCTTGGGGCAGGCGTTCCGCCGCATCCGGGGTCAGGAACAGGGGCACGCGGAGACCGGCGACCCGCAAGCCAGTTTCTGCCCGCCAAACCATGACGTGATCGTCCGAGAAGAATGTCCAACCCGAAAGAGCGAGGGCCACGGTCAGGGAGCTTTTCCCCGCTCCTTTCTGCCCGATGATCAGGAGCCCGCCGTCGTTTCGGCCCGGCGCCACCGCGGCGGCATGGAGGTCGAGCCGTCCCTCGCGCCTCAGGATCAACTGAACGCCGAACGCGAGGATCGCGTCGAGTTCTTTCTTGGGGCGCGAGGGGTCGATGAGGAACGTGGCGACTCGACGGCCATCGTTCGCGATTCGGGCCACGAAGCCGTCCAGTTCGTGCAGGTCGCGGGAACCCTCGCCGCCGCGGCGCGAATCCTCAAGAGGAACAACCGAAACGACCCATTCGGGAAGCACGGCCGAACTGACCGCCGCGGACATCGCGGGGAAGAGTCTCGGACGATGCGGCGTCAGGCCCTCGAAGCAGAGGCGAACGCGGCGCCCGCCCGCTTCGATCAAGGTGAAGACTGCGGGTTCCGTCGGAACTAGACCGGGCAACCTTCGGACGGATCGACGGTATCCTGCCCGACTGAGTCGGGGTACGACACGCCTAGGCAGATATCGCCGTCATCGAGTGCGGTGCCGCTGCTGCCGCCGCCGAGCACGACCTGACCGAGCTGCCCGCCGAAGACGCGGGTGGCGTCGAGCGCGTCGATGGGCTCAGATACCACGGGGTCCACGAAAGGCATTCGGAGGGGCATTTCCAGACTCATGTTTCGACCGTTGCGAAGACTAGCACGGTCCCCGCGGGGGGAATCAACCGCCCGGGCCGTTTTTAAACCCCATGTAACAGATGCCACGGGTGAGTTTGACCGACCCCGCTTTCGCCGGTAACCCCTTCCGACACAAGGCGGTTTCTTGATCGCCTGAGGTCCTTTGGCTGGAGCCCATCATGCAACAAAGCGTTCCTTCGCACCTTCGGCGGAGTCCTCGCGGGGTCACCCCATGGATTAGGGTGATCCTGCCGCAGATCAGCTTCGATCCTCCGTGCAACTGCGAAGGCGTGCGCGCCGGCGCGGTGAAACCGAGAAGAGAGAGACGGGACAGGACGGGGACCCGCCCCTCCGGCGGTCGCTGACGGAGTACGCCCGAGAACCCCGGCAACCGTCTGCCGGGTGCGATAATTCGCGAGTGATCGAGGAAAACACCCGTTTCGAAGTGTCCACCGACGTGGTGGCCACCGATTTCGAGGGCAAGGACGCGGTCGTCCTCAACCTCGCGACCAAGAAGTACTACACGCTGAACGAGACCGCGACCGCCATCTGGTCGGGCATCGAGGGAAAGCTGGCGGTCACGGGCCTGATCGAGCTACTGGTTTCGCGCTACGAAGTGACCCCGGAGAAGGCGAAGACCAGCGTGCTCGAAACTCTCGGCCGTCTCGAGGCGCAACAACTGGTGCGGCCATGCCCGGCCCCGGCCTAGAGGGCAGGGTCGAGCCTATTCCGGACGCGGAGGTAGTGCGCTTCCTCCCTTTCCCGGTTCTCGACGCCTTCCTTGGCGTGTCCAGTTCGGAGTTCTTTTCCACCGACTGGCAGAGGAACGTCAGCGTCTTTCCAAGGGACGCCGCGACGCATCGTCTCGCCGCGGTGAACTTCGACTTCAAGGCGGTGGTTGCAGAAGCGCTCAAGGTCGGCAGGCTCGAAGTCCTGGGCGGCTCGGGCCGCCCCGGGCCGAAACCCGGCGAAGCGGGGTGGCCGGAGGTGCCGAATGCCGCGTCGGCGCGGGTCTACCGTGCGCAGGAGTTTGCCGGCGATCTCGCAGACCTGTGCCGGAAGCTCACGGAAGAGTGCTCGCACCGGGTCTCCGTGAACCTGTATGCGACGCCGCCCCGTTCGCAGGGTCTCGATCGCCACCAGGACGGTCATGACGTGCTCATTCTCCAGGTGGCCGGGAGGAAGCGGTGGCGCATCTGGAGGAGCGACGCCCCGCCGCCGCTCGATTCACTGCCGGCCCTGACCTTCGAGACCTCGAAGAGGATCCGCAACGACTACCGCGGCACGTCGTTTGGAGGCCGGGGGGTCGCGGAGCGCGAGATCCTTGGCAAGACCGAGTGGAGTCTCGACCTCGGCCCGGGCGAACTGATCTACGTGCCCCGGGGCTGGGCGCATGAGGTCTGGACCGAAGACAGCCATTCCGCGCACCTCACCTTCGGGTTCCATCTCGTCTCCTGGGTCGATCTGCTCATGACCGTGGTCTCCCAGGCCTCTCGCCGTCACACCTTGATACGCGAGGCTCTTCCCATCGGCTTCGCGCGCGTGGCCCCGGACGCCGCCCGAGTGCGCGTACGAAGCGGCGAACTCCTCGCCCTGCTCGGGGACATCGACGGCGCGGAGGTGATGGAAGAGGTGATTGGCCGCTGGATGAACCGCGACCTGGACAAGATTCCGCATGATCCCGTGGTCGAGAACGCTCCCCTGGTGGAGGAGAACCTGCGAGTGCGCCGCTCGCGCCCGGTGGCCTTCGTATCGAGGGAAGACAGTGTGGGCCTGTTCAGGCCGTCGGATCGCTCGTCCCAGTTGTGGTTTCCAAAGGCGTTCGGCGAGGCCTTGCAGTTCGTGGCCACGGTGGAGCCTCCCGAGTTCGAGGTGGGGCAACTCCCCGGAGTGTCGCCTTCGAGCCGGGCCCGTCTTTGCGCAATGTTGATCGCTCAAGGTTGTCTTGAGCCTGTCTTGCAGAATCCTGTGGAGGTTCGAACCTGATGCCCGTTCCCTGGAACCGCTCCGCTTTCGTCGCCGCCCTGGCCCTGGGCGCATCGGCCGCCGCCGGCCCCCAGACGAGTCCCACGACCAGGAATCCCCGGCCCGTCCCGTCGGCGTCTCCCACGCCGAAGGCGGAGGCCCCGGCGAGGTTCACTCTTGCGGTGACGCCTCAGCGCGTAGCGACACTCACCGCGAAGGAGGCGAAGGCCGCGGACATCGGCGCGAGTCTCGCGAAGGAACTCGGGGTTCCGGTTCGAATGTCGCCGCTCGTCGCGCGGCGCGAGGTCACCCTCAAGCTCACGCAGACGCCCATCGAGAACCTGTTCCTGGCTCTGGCCCCGCAGGTCTATATCGACTACGAGGTTCGCTGGGATCAGCCGCAGGAAGACTGGGTCGGCGTGCAGCTCACAGGGTTCAACGAGAGGGAACCCGCGACGCCGGTCGAGCAGAAGGCGTTTCTGGTTCTTGCCGGAAGCACGGAAGACGAGACGGTGACCGAAGAAACGCTGGCGAAGGAACAGGCGGAGCGGGACGAAGAGAATCTGAAGAAGGACCCGCCCCGGGAGGGTCCGGTGCTTGACGTTTCCGTGAAGGAGGGCCTGGTGTCCGTTCGCGCCCGTCGTCAGATGGTGACTGCCATTCTTCTCGACGTGGCTTCGAAGGCCGGCCTGGGCTTCGAAACCCGCGGCGAACTCGACCAGGCGCTCATCGACCTCGATGTGCGGGGCCTGCCCGTCGAACAGATTCCCGCCGTGGTCGCCCGGCCCGGCGTTGCGCTGCTGATGCGCCGGAACCTGACCACGGGGGGAACCCGGCCCGTCGCCATGCTCCTCGGCAGCGAGGCGACCCGGTTCAAGAAGCCCGTGGTGCGCTGACCTCCTACTTCCGGGTCCGGTAGAACCGGATGAGGTCGGTGCTCTCGGGGGCCTTGTGACCGAGCTGCCGCAGCAGTGTCGTGATCTGGCCGCGGTGATAGCTGCCGTGATTCACCACATGCTGGAGCATGTGCCAGAAGACCGACGAGCCCGGGTCGCCCGCGAGGGTTTTGTAGTCGAACACCCGCTCGATACCCGTCTCGCCGAGAGCCTCGGTGAAACCGCGCACGTCGGCTTCGGTCTTCTCCCAGAGCCTGCGTACGGTGGCGACATCGGGGAAGGTCTCACGGGGGAGTTGGGCGGCGGGCGATGTTCCCGTCCATCTCTGATGCCAGGCCCACTCCGCGGAATAGACATGGCCGAGGGTGTCCTGCACCGAGGTGAAGCTCGATCCGAGTTCCCGCGTGTACTCTTCCTGGCTCAGCGGCGCGAGAGCCGCGAGCATGCGGTCGCGCGCCCAGTAGTGATAATCGAGAAGGGTGCGCAGATCCTGAAGATTCACCAAGGTAGTCTAGCCGCCCCCATGCCCGCGAAGAAGAAAAACGACCGGCCGCTCAAAGGCGATGCGCTCGTGAAAGAGACGTGTCGGCGAATCCGCGTCGCGCGGAGCTACTGGGATGCGCACAACAACCGGGCCTGCCGTGGTGAACGCGAGAAGGCGCTTTTGCTCTACGAGACGTTGAGCGAGACCGAGCGAGAAAAGGTACCGCAGGAACTTCGGGTGTGGCTGCGGTATCGAAGCGAGAAATACTTCGGCGATCATCGGACCGCCCCCGGCGCGGGCCGCCGCTGACCGGCCTACTTCACCCGTGTTCCTGAGGGAACTTCCTTCTCGAAGCCCGCGAGGACGGCTTTGCCATCCACCGTCGCGGCGAGAAGCATGCCGTGCGATTCGACGCCCATGAGTTTGGCGGGTTTGAGGTTCGCGATCAGGATGATCGTTCTCCCGACAAGCTGTTCCGGTTCGTAGGCCTCCGCGATTCCCGAGACGATCTGACGCGGCACGCCGCCCACATCGAGCTGAAGTTTCAGCAGCTTTTTCGAGCCCTTGATCTTCTCGGCCTCGATGATTTTCGCGGTGCGCAGGTCAAGGGCGGCGAAGGCTTCGATGCCGACGAGGTCGGGTTCGGTGGGGGGGGCGGAAGAGGATTGCTTCGGCCCCTCTCCACCGGACTCGGGCCTCGCAATGACGGTACCGTCCCCGGCGGTGGGGCTCCTCGCAATGACGGTTTCGTCCCCCGCGGCGGGCGTGATAGCGGTACCGGCGGGCGAGTCGGGGTTTGTTTCTTCGTTCACGGCTGGCGCTTTCTTGAGTTCGATGCGTGGGGAAAAGAGGTTGGATCGGCCCGAGGGGCTGTCCTTCGGGGAGGAGGCCGTAAGCCACGCTGCGCCGGGCCTCGGCATCCTTCGGGATACCCATCATGTCGAGGACCTTCTGCGCGGAGGCCGGGATCACGGGCGATGCCAGCAGGGCGAGGATACGGACGCGTTCGCCGAGGCGATAGAGAAACGCGTTGAGATCGGCCGCGCGGGCAGGGTCTTTCGCGAGGTTCCAGGGAGCGGTCTGAACGATCCACTGGTTCGCGGCGCTGACCGAGGCCCAGATCTCCGTCAGGGCCGCAGAGAAGTTGAGGGCATCGTAGGAGGCGAAGATGCCTTCGGTCGCGAGGCGATTGTCCGCCGACTCATCCACCCGCGCGGGGATTTTCCCGTCGCAGTATTTCGCGATCATGGTCAACGAGCGCGAGACCAGGTTTCCGAAATCATTCGCGAGGTCGGAGTTGAACCTTTGGGCGAGACCCGCCTCGGAGAAGTCCCAGTCCTGGCCGAACGACGTTTCGCGCAGGAAGTAGTAGCGCACGGCGTCGACACCGTATTGGTCGGCGAGGACTTTCGTATCGATGATGTTCCCGGTGCTCTTCGAAAGCTTCTTACCGTCTTTGGTCATCCAGCCGTGCGCGAACACCCGCGAGGGAGGAAGGAGGCCGGCCGCGATCAGCATTCCCGGCCAGTAAAGACAATGGAACCGGATGATCTCCTTGCCGATCACGTGCATCCGCTCGGCGTCCTCGCCCCAGAACTTCTCGAAGCCGGGGGAGTCGTCGGCGTAGCCGAGGGCGGTGATGTAGTTCGACAGCGCGTCGACCCAGACGTAGAAGACATGCGAGGGATCGTCGGGGATGGGGATGCCCCACTTGACCCGGGCGCGGGA
>JANNJB010000553.1:0-1659 GCA_031405615.1 Vicinamibacteria bacterium
GAATTCATGTTCTTGAAGACCCTTCCGTCCGCCGGTTGAGGCTTTGGACGGATAGGCCCAAGAAAAGGTCGCGAAGTTCTTCCGCCTTCGGAATGGTAGCGCTACGGGGATTCGAACCCCGGTTTGATGGCTGAGAACCAACCGTCCTAACCCCTAGACGATAGCGCCACGTTTGAGGGACGGGGATTCTAGCAGGAGGACTGAAGCGACGACAGAGAGATCGGGCCGTTTTGAGATGATCTTGCTATGGGAAGAGGGGCGTTGTGACGGTACCCGTGCTGCTCCTCTGGATCGTCGCCGGCGTAGCGGTGATGATCGTCTTCGACTGCCTCCTGATGTCCGTCCTGTGGCGCCTTAAGAAGGGCCGTTTCGACACCGCTAGGAACGATCAGGGGTCCTTCAAGATGAGAACAGATTTCGGAGCGTTCACAATTGATGGCGCGGCCCAGGTCGTGCGCGTCAAGACGGCGGAGGAGGAGGGCGAGATGGCCTTTGGGGAAATCGAATGCCTCGACTTCTCCTTTCGAACCGAGCGGGCGGCGCTCAACGAGTGGATCAACGGTCTGGATCTCTGGGACCTGTGGGGGCGGTACGAGGATCTGACGCAGTGGTATCAAATCTCCATGGTCACCGCGGAAGGGAAGGTCCCGATCTTCGAAGTGGGCCAGTATCTGCCTCGGGAGCCTCTGATGGGGCGGGTCTTCGACTATCAGGCGGGTCTTCTCAGTCGGCTCGGGCTTTACCACGACGTCGAGGAGCGGGCTCACGAGGTTCTAAGGCAACTCCAGGAGGCGTTTGCGTCCGCAGGCCATCCGATCACGCTGACGCCCAAATGGGTGAAGGAGAAGGCGAGCCGTGAGGCGCCCGATTCGTGAAGGCGGGCGGAGATGGCTTCGTCGGACTTTCCTCGATGGCCTCCTCGCCATGACGGAGGTCCGTGACGGAGCGTGGCCGGCACCGCGGTGGGTCGCTGGCGGCCGGGGCGTTGGGCGCGAGTCGCAAGAGTCCGTTCGCTGCATTTGCGTCCAACGAGCCGAGCAAGGAGGCACACGATTCCGAAGTTTCGTGGACGCAGTGCCGACGCGGGAGGCGTCCCCGGCGCCGCGAGCCCACCGCGGTGCTGGCCGCGCGGGCCACAACTACCAAGTTCGACATGGCTTCCTCGAGTATCTAATTGGATACAATGTCTTCAGAGGCTCAAGAGATGAAGCGAACAAAGACGGCCGTGAAGCTCACCCGGTTCGACATGACGGAGCACCTGAAGGAGCCCGAGGACGCGGCGGTGTACCTCTCGCAGGTACTCGCAGACGGGAACGACGCGGAGCTACTGCGCGCCCTCGGGCACATCGCCCGCGCACGCGGCATGGCGACGGTGGCCAGGGAATCCGGGCTCGGCCGGGAAAGTCTCTACAAGGCCCTCGCCCCAGGCGCGAAGCCCCGCTACGACACCGTGCTGAGGGTCGCCCGCGCCGTGGGGGTCCGGCTATCCGCGAGCGTGTAGGGATTGAACACCGCGGAGTCCCGATTCGTGACGGCGGGGCGGAGTTCCACAAAGGAGCGGGGCCGTGGAGCGAGTGGGTTGCTTGCGCAGGGGCGAAAAAATAAAGAGGCGGGTGGTTCTGTTGAGGCTGGTATAGATGAAAATGAAGACTGTTTTTG
>JANNJB010000554.1:0-2478 GCA_031405615.1 Vicinamibacteria bacterium
CATGAAGTCGAACGAGGCGGGCACCGCGCCGCCAAAGCCCATCTGCCCGGATACGGTCACGCGTCCGCCGCCAAAACGGCCCTCGAGTCCGGCGACCCTGGCCTGGGTTTCGTTGAAGACCACGCGTCCATTCAAGCCGTCAAGGCCTTGGGGGAATGTCCGCAGCCGGAGCGACCCGTCCTCGATATCGAGACCCCCGGAGACGCGCAGAGCGCGAGGGGTTCCGCCGATCTGGCTCCTCAAGGTGGCGGCGCCGCGGAACCTCCACTCCCGCAAGAACCCTGAGAGCACGCGCAGGTCTGCGCGACCGGTGATCGAAAGATCGTGCTGGTCGTCGGGCCGGAGCGCCCACTTGCCGGACACACTCAACGAGGTTCCTTCTCCTTGAAGCGTGAGGCCGGCGATTCGAACCTCGCCCTTCTCGACATCGATGATCGCGCCGGGCGCGGCCTCGATCGCGTATTCGGGAACCGCGACCTTGAGCTTCCCGTCGCGCAGTTGCGCGGTGATCGAATCGGGATCCTGAAGCGGGCCCTCGATCCGGGCGTTGGCCGAGGCGGTGATCACCACCGTGTTTTCGAAACGGGAGCCCAGCGCACGCAGAACCGGGTCGATCCGGGCGTTGGTGAGCTTCACGTCCAGCTGGCTCGCGTAGGGCGCTTTCGCCGCGATGGTGCCGGTCACGTCGGCGCGGAAACGCGGCGAGTCGGATAGGGCGACCACATGGAGGATGCCGTCGCCCGCGCCGCGCACATCGAGGGTGAGAGCGCCCATACCTTCATCGCCGTAGAAGATGCGCCTCGATTCGACATGGGCGACCACCCGCGGCCGTTCCATGGGCCCGCTCAGCGTGGCCCGACCGGTGACGCGACCGCCGATCATCGCTGCGGACGCCTCCTGGAGACCGAGGTCGGCGAGTTCCACATCCTTGAAGTCGACCTCGCCGCCAAACGCAGGAAGGCCGTCTTCATCGGCGAGGACACCTTTGACCGCGAGACTGCCTCCACCGACGGTCGCGGTCAGGCTCTCGACGCGCAGCGCCTCCCCTTCGAAACGGAGTTTCAGGTCGGCCTTGGCATACGCGACGCCCATGGCCTTTCCAGAAACGCTGGTGAGGCTCGCCTGGCCGAGCGGCTTGGCGCGCGTCCCCATGAGACGCAACGTGCCGGACACCGCGGTGTCGACATCGAGATCGGAGGCGATGACCTTGAGAAGGTCCTTCGCGGGCCAGTCGCGGATCGTCACGTTGAGATCCATGGCGTCGTCGACGCCGGATGGACCCAGTCTCTGGGCGCCATTCATCTCGGCGCGCGAAGTCCCCCGGGCGGCGATAAGGCGGTCGCTCTTCAACTCGAGCGCAGAGGCGGTTCCCGTCCAATCGACATCGCCCCACAAGACGCCGAGGTATGAAACGCCGGTCCCGAGGAAATGGCCCGACACGCTCGGCGTCGCCATGAAGCCGACGGCCCGGCCTTCGAACGTGCCTCGGCCGGTGGCCCCGAGCGGCTGGGCTCCCGGTGTTCCGAAAGCGCCGCGAAGACGCACCGCCAGCGCGTCGGTCCGCGCGAGGTCTTCGGTCACGAGCTTGAGGTCGATGTTGATCCTCTTGTCTGGATGGATCGAACCGCTCATCGTGATCGCGGTATCGGGGATGTTGAGCGCTGCGCCGGTCATGGTGACGACACCTCGTTCGGCCTTGAAGGGGAACGCGCCCGAGAGGGGTTCCCCAAGCGCCGGATCGCCTTCGAACACGAGGTTCCCGGAACCGCTCAGAAGGTTCGCGGCCCCTTTCGGGAACGAGAGGTCGATGGGCCCCGAGACGCGCGCCCCCAAACCCGCGGTTCCGTAATCGAAAAGCCAATGCAGCAGCGGCTCCGCGCTCAGGCGCTGGAGCGTGCCCTTGACCCTCACCGCGGCGTTTGGAGGGGCGTCAACGTCGAGGATGGCGGTTCCGGAAAGCGCCTGAAGAGCCAGATCCTGCAGGCGGACATGGGCGCCGTCCCAGGAGAAGCGGGTGGAAAAGACGTTGATCGGCAAAGCGGCGTAGGACCCGCCCTGGCCGCTCATGGTTCCGTTGAGCGCGAATTTCGGACCATCGATCGTGAGCACCGCTTTCGTTTGAGCGATCCCGGTGAGCTCGAGACCGGCGCCCGAAATCTTCTGGTCGAAACTCTCGAGGTCAAAGGGACCGGCGAAGCGAAGTTCGCCTTTGGGCTCGTCGTGGAGGTCGATCTGTCCCGCAATCGAAAGCTTCGTGCCGGAGGCCGTGAACTCACCCCGATCGACGTAGAGGGTCGAATCCGCGAATCGAACGCCCACGTCGAAACGCGCGTCCTGCGCGGGAAGGTCTCCGAAGCGCATCGGGCCGGGCCCGGCGCTCAGATCGCCGGCAAGCAGGTTCTTGGCGTCGGCTTTGAGGTTGGCCTCAAAGTTGGGCCAGACGATTTCGAGCGGGATCTCCTCGTCGTTCAGGAAAAC
>JANNJB010000555.1:0-12322 GCA_031405615.1 Vicinamibacteria bacterium
CCGCGACTGGTGCGAGTCGGACGCGAGAGCGAGGCCGCGCGCGTACCGCCGGAGCTGCGCCGCATGGTGCGAGGCCTGGGCCAGCACCTGATCTTCGGCGATCGCCTCCGTCTTGTAGTCCACCACCACCCAGCCTTTCTCGTCTTCGAAAGCGAGGTCGCAGACACCCTCGAGAAGCCGATCTTCCTCGATGTAGCTGATCGGGACCTCGCGGAAGACCCGCGCCGCGCGCGCAGCTTCGCGCATGATGGGAAGAGAAAGGGCGGCCTCCGCCTGGGCCTCGGCCCGAGCCACCGCTTCCTTGCTGAGCGGGAAGCCGGGGGCGAGTGCTGGCGCCATGCGTCTCACCGAATCGGGTTTCGAAAAGTCGGCGAGTTCGAGAAGACGGTGAACGAAGGCGCCGAAGACGCGGCCCACGAACTCCGGTGGCTCAACCGCGGGGGGGGATTCCCTGGCCGCATCTTCGCGAACGGGAACGGGCCGGACCGTCATCTCGGAAGCAGCCACGATGAGGGCCTTGCGCCGCGCGGTGAAACCGTCGAGTCCTTGCGGCGCTTCGTCGTCCGGTCCCGGGAATCGACTCTCTCCCGGCTCCTCGGGAAGATGAACGGCGCCCGCGGCGAGATGGACGACGTCGGGGCTCGGGGTCGCCACGTCCTTCGCGATGTCGTGCCAGAAATCTCCGACCCGTTCGGTGGGCGGCGGTATCGGCACCACCAGCCAGTCCTTGGCGCGGGTGCAGGCGACGTAACGCAGCCGGTGGGTTTCTTCGCGCAGGCGAGCCTCTTCCCGAAGCGCCAGCACATCCCAGTCGGGCGGCTGGCAATCCTTCACGAAACCGAGGGCGATCTTGCCCTCTTCGCGCAGCGGCACGGTGTCGACACGGGGAGAGAACCGGTCGAGGCAGTCGTAGAGGATCACCACCGGAGCCTCGAGACCCTTGGCCTTGTGAATGGTCATCACCCGGACGGTGTGGGGGTCGCCGGGACGCGAGGACGGCAGATCCGGTTCTTCGCCCGCGCCGTCGAGACGGTTCGCGAGAAGCAGATTGAAACCGCGCAGGGTGAGAAGGCCCAGCGCCTCGGCCTGCCGCGCGAGATGGGCCACTTTTCGAAGGTTCGAGATGCGCGGCTGAGCGCGCGCGGTCGAGCCCCGTTCGGCCGCGTGCAGCGCCGCGAAGATCGATGTCTCGTCGAAGAGTTTCTCGATCAGCGCCGCCGGAGGCAGTCGCGTACGGTCGTCGTGAAGCCGCCGCAGGAGGTCGAGGGCGCGGCTCACTTCGCTGGTTGGATTGTACGGATCGGTCGAAGAAACGCCGGCGCCGAGGATCGAAAGCTCGCTTCCCGCGAAACGCCACTCGGCAATCGCCCGATCGGACACCCCGAAGAACGTGGACCGCAGCGCGGCCACGAGGCTCGTGGCGTCCGAGGGGTCGTCGATGGCGCGCAGGACCGCATGGGTCTCGACCACTTCCGATCGGACGAAGAACGAACGGCCGCCGTCGACCACGAAGGGAACGCCCGCGCGCTCGAGCGCCTGTTCGAGAGGCCGTATCTGGGTGAGCCGGCGAGCGAGGATCAAGACGTCGCCCGCGCGACTGGGGCGAGGGGCGCCGCCATCGCGGACTTTGAAGGTTCCCGTCTGTACCGCAGCGGCCACGAAACCCGCGATGGCACTCGCCTCCGCCTCGAGGACATGGGAGTCGGCTTCTTGAGGAACGTCGAACTTCAAGGCGAGAAGACTCGGCTCGTCCGGGATATTCGGACTCGGCACGAGAGCCTCGTAATCGGGCTGGCCATACTGGCTCTTCTTTATCGTGGAGGCGAAGAAACGATTCACGAAACGGAGAATCGCGGGCGTCGATCGAAAATTCTGGGTGAGCGAAACCAGTTCGACGCCCTTACGCGTCTTCGCGGCTTCGCAGGCGGCGGCGAAGATCGAAGCGTCGGCGCGGCGGAAACGGTAAATCGACTGCTTCGGGTCGCCCACCACCACGTAAGACGTCGGGCCGAGTTTGAGATCCTCGACAACACCCCCCGAAAAGCCGGCGAGCGTCTCTATGATCTCCACCTGAAGCGGGTCGGTGTCCTGGTATTCGTCCACGATGATCGCCCGGAATTTCCGACGGAAGTACGCCCGAAGCGAACCGTTCTGGCGCAAGGCATCGGCCGCCTTCACGAGCAGATCGACGTAGTCGAGGACGCCGGCCTCGTTCTTCCGCCGCTCGTAGATCGACTGCACGCCCAGAAGGGCGAGGACCAGACCGCTGTAGAAAGAAGTGTTCTTCTCCTTCTCCCAGGCCGCCCCCCGCTCGGCGATTTCGAGGGTAATGGCGCGACACTCGTCGAACGCCTCGTCGGCCTTCCACATGCGCTTATTGCCAAGACCCTTACGGACACGCAGCGAACGCAGGGCGACAATGAGGTCGGGATCAGCGAGGCCCGCGGTCTTTAAGATCTCGGCATGGAGCGAACGCACCGCCGCCACCAGCGTATCGGCTTCGGGTTTTCCCTGGATCAACTCATGGGCGCGCGCGATCTTCGCCATGAACCATTCGCGCACCGGCTTGGGATCGATTCCCACCGGCGCGATGTGCGGTTTCAGGTCGCGCTGGGAGACGAGACGACGCGCGAGTTTGCGCAGGGTCATGGGGTCGCCCATCGGGGACGTCTTCTCGAGCGGGATCCTCGAGAGGATCACCGCTTCGAGGAGATCGTCCTGGCCGGTCAGGCGATCCTGGAGCCACTCCTCCCAGGCCTCTTCGAAGATGAAATCGGAAAGAGCCTCGTCGGCGATGCGGAAGCCCGGCGTCACTCCGGCTTCGATCGGCCGTTCCTGAAGCATCGCGGTGCACAGAGCGTGAATTGTCGAGACCTGGGCGCGTTCGATCGAGGCCAGGCCCTCGCTCGCCCGCGCCACCACCTCCGCGTCCGACGCCTCGGCCCGGGCCTTCTCGAGGGCGTCACGCAGACGGAGCTTGAGCGTGGTGGCGGCGTTCTCCGTGAAGGTCACGGCGGCGATCTGGTCGAGTTTGAGATGGCCGGAGAGGACGATCGCGACCATCCGGTCCACGAGGAGCGTGGTCTTCCCCGTCCCCGCACCGGCGGATATCACGAAGCTCGTTTGAAGCTCGGAGCGAACTCTTCCCCGGACCGCTTCGTCGTGTGGAATGAGCCCGCTCATGTGAACTGTTTCAGGTCCCCGACCTTTCGGGCCAGGGGATCGTGGAGACGACGCCTTCGCTTGCGGCCTTCGAGCACCGGGTTCGGCCCGCAGACCGAAGAGAAGTCGCAGAACGTGCAGGCGGAAGGCTCCTGCCTGAAGACGCCGGGGCCCATGAGATCGGCGATGCGAAGCAGGAGCGCGCGGAAAGTGGCGGAGGTGGCCTTCTCCGGAGAAAACGCCACCTGGCGTCCCGCGTTCACGTAATCGAGAAACGCCTCGACCACCTTTTCACCGGGAAAAATCTCCTGGGCGGCGAGGATGTAGAAGGGAATCTGGAGCTGGCGGCCGCCTTTGAAGAGAGAGGCGTCGTTGTCCAGCGGCGCCTTGCCCGTCTTGTAGTCGCGGAGCACGAGACCGCCGCCGTCCTCGGCCGCGATGCGATCGATGCGATCGATCTGACCCGAGATCTTGAGAACGGTGCCGTCGTCGAGGGCGATCTCCACGGGGAGGTCGCGGTGCGGCTCATTCGTGTTCGACCGACGGTACGGCATGCCGAAGGACACTTCGAAGTGCGCGGGTGTCGTCTTCTTCTTCCGAAAGTTCTCCGCCTCTCGAGCGAGCCAGTCGGTGAGGAGATTCAAGAAGACCTTCTTCTCCGCCCGCCAGAGAAGAACCAGGCGCGGGGGCGACCCTTCGACCCAGGCCTCGAGACGTTCATCCCCAAGGGCGAGAAGGCGCGTCCGCTCCTCGTCGGTGTTGCGAATCGGCAAGGCGTCCTGATCGCGGCGTTCGCGCAGGAAGAGTTCGGCCACTTCGTGGAAGAGCGTGCCCTTTTCGAGCGGGTCGAGTTTGCGGCGTTCCTCCGGCTCGATCGCGGGTTCGAGTTTGAGCACGTACCTCAGGAAGTACCGGAAGCCACAGTCGCCGAAGGCGGCGATCCGGCTGGCCGAAATCGCCTGCCCGCTCTTGACCGGATCGAGACGGGGATCGGAGTCCTCGCCCTCCCGACCCACGAGTCCGTCGTAGGGCGAAAGACGCTTCGCGGATCTCCCGCGCGAGAGTTCATGCGCGGCTCGAAGGAAGGGCCGTTCGGATTCGAGCCACGTGATCGCCTGAAGCCCATGACGAGCCACCACCTCGGTGTCGCGCTCCCCGAGGTCGATGCTCAGATCCATGTCGGAGCGGCCCTCTTCGTCCTCGGAGAGGATCCGCTGCAGATCATCCGCGTTCACGGCCACGCCCTTCAAGGCCTGCAGCGCCGCCATGAGGAAGAGGGAGGGGAGACGCTCGCGGCCGGTCTGCTCATCGGCACGCGGATAGGACAGGATCAACGTCTGTTCGGCCTGGCGGAGTGTCCTCGCGAACAACCGTCGCACCTGCGCGACCCGCGTCTCCGTGGTCGGCAGGGCGCTCGGGCCGCGGCCCTGGGACGCCCCGTCGTCCTCGTCGAAGAGACTCATCTGGGTCACGGATTTGGTCGGTGGAACCGCCGCGACCTCGTCCGTGAGCGCCTTGCGCTCGGGATCCAAGAGGAAGGGATCCGGCCTGAAAACGCCGGGAAACCGGCCTTCCACGAGGCCAAGCAGAGCCAGGAAGCGGAAGCGGCCGCCCGAGAGCGCCTCGGGGGAACCCACGTGCACGCCGATCCGCGACCGTTCCTCGAGCGGCCGGCGCTTCCGATCGAACTGCGCCTCCACCACGGAAAGGACGCGGTCGAACGTGACCGCGGTCGACACGGTGGCGAGGCTCGCGATCTCCTCGAGCGTCTCGCGCACGAGTTCATGTTCGGTGCGTTCGATCTCATTCGACGGGCGAATCCACTCGCTGCAAAGGACGAGGAGTTTGCTGGACCATTGATCGAGCGGTAGCTTTTCTTTGGTGAACTCCAGGCTCGTGTGGAGCTTCTCGACGAGAACGAGAAGGGCCTCGGCGGCTTGGACCCGGCTCCGGCCACGAGAGGACTTCGACTCTTCCTTGATGAAGTGACTGAGCGCTTTCCGGAAACGGTCGATGCCGGATACCACCTTCAGTTCCCGCGTGATCTGGTCGAACACCGAAGGGTGCGGCGGGTCGGGGTCGCCGGTTCGCTCGGCCAGCGGAACGGGCGCGAAGGTCAGGAACTCGAGCAGGGCGCCGCGATCGAAGTCGCGCGAACCGAGGAGAAGAAGGAACGATCGCGCGATGCGGCCGGTTGCGAGGGGCAGGGAAGGGTGCAGCTTGAACGGGATCTTCGCGCGCGAGAAGAGGTCGACGAGGATGGGCGCATAGACGTCCGGTTGGGGCAACGCGATCGCCATGTCATCGAAGGGAGTGCCTTCGCGAGCGGCCTTGAGGACGAGGCGCGCGATGGACCTCACCTCGCCGGCTTCGCCGGGAGCGGTGAGCCATACGATCGGAGAAACGCCGTTGTGCTCCTTGGGCTTGCCGACCGGCGCCTTGAACAGCGCGTCGGTCATCCGGGCGATTTCGGCATGCGCCGCATGCACGGCCGGCGCGAACACCGTCTCGCTCCACACGACGGCGGGGATGCGCGCGTCGTTGGCGAGTCCGGGAAAACCGCCTCTTTCGGCCGTGTCGCCGTCGTCGATTCTCCTGGCTCCGAAACGAGCGGCGAGCGATTTCAGGAAAGCGAACTCGTCGGGACGCGGCTCGAGATCGGGTGAGAAAAGAATGGTGGTTCCGGCGAGGAATGCGGCTTCCGCCTTTTCGGCCTCCGCGTAAAGGCGCGTCTCGTCGAAGAACTTCGTCTCGATTTCGGCGAGGAAACGTTCGTAGATCTTCGCGATCGCGAGGAGCCTGGATCGGTCCTCGGGACTTTCGCTCCGCTCGGCGAGTCGGCGAACCGCGGTCGGGCGGATCGAAGCGGCCCGAAGGTCGTCGAGCGTGCGCGCGAGGACGCGGGCCACGGGAGCTTCGGGAAGGCCGGGTTTGAGGAGTTCGGGATGAGCGGCGAGCAGTTTCGCGGCCAGCAGCGCGCCGTGGCCGCTTTGCCAGGCCAGAAGACCCTGGGCGTGGCTTAAAGCCTCCGCCATTTTCAGGGCGAGGTCCCTGGGCCGCATCGCGGAAACCGCGGCCATCGCCCCCTTCTCCCGAACCAGGCGGCGAAGGAGGATCTGACCCGCCGACACCGAGGGGACGAGAAGCAAAGTGGGGGTGAGCGGCATGCCGATTAGGTTTTCGATGATACGACCTTGAGAGGCAGCCTCGACGCGGCTCGCACCAGGGTCGGTTCAGGGCTTCGATCGTCGCGAATGGGATCGCGCCAGGAGTCGTTTGCGCACCGCACCGACCAGATAGAGGCTTCCGGCCACGACCACGGTTTCGCCCGGACGCGCGGCGCGCGCGGCCCGGGCCACGGCACGGCTGATCGAGGCTTCTTCGAGCGCGGACACCCCGAGTTTCCGCCCGACTTCGTACAGATACTCGGTAGTAGCCGCCCGCTTCATGCGAACCCGGGTGGCGATCACCCGTCGGGCCAACGGGAAGAGTTCGCTCGCCATCTCGTCGACGTGTTTGTCGCGCATCGCCCCGAAGACGAGAACGTGAGGCGTTCCTTCTTCCTCGAGATAGGCAGCGAGTGCTTTGGCCCCCGCTGGATTGTGGGCGCCGTCGAGCAGAAAGGGCGGACGGCCTTCGAATCGTTCAAGCCGGCCGGGCCACTTAGCCCGGCTCATCGCATGAACGGCCCGCTTGAGATCGAGGGTGATGCCGGCCTCGGAGAGAGCCTCGAGCGAACGGATCGCCACCACCAGATTCGTCCGCTGATGCGCGCCGGGCAGGGGCCTCACCGCGGCATACGCCCCCATGGGCGTGCGCACATCGAGCGCTCCATCTGCATCATCATCGTCAAGAGTGACGCCCTTGTGCGATGGTACGACGGTGGCGTCAAGGGCGCGTGCGATCCCAACGATGGTTTTTTCGGCTTCTCGGGGCATGGGTCCCATCACGACCTTTCGACCGCGCCGTACGACGCCTGCTTTTTCCCGGGCAATGGCGGTGAGAGTGCGGCCGAGGAACTCCTCGTGATCGAAATCAATGCTCACAATCGTGGAAACGAGAGGTGAGGCCACGTTGGTGGCGTCGAGCCGCCCGCCAAGGCCCACTTCGAGGACGGCGATGTCCACCTTGTTCTCGCGAAAGAAGAGGAAGGCCACGGCGGTGAGGATCTCGAAGTGGTTCGGGTGCGCGGGGAGGATGCCCCTTTCAATCAGCTTCTCCGAGGCGTCGCGCACTTCAAGGACCAGACGCTCGAAGGCGGCGGATCCGATATTCCGCCCGGAGACGGTGATCCTTTCGCGGATATCGATCAGATGGGGAGACGTGTAGCGGCCCACCTTGAGCGAAGCCCCGCGCAGGCCCTCGTCCAGATAGGCGCTCACCGACCCCTTCCCGTTTGTCCCCGCGATGAGCACGCTCTTGAACGAGCGCTCCGGATGCTTGAGCTCGTTCATCAGGGCGCGCATGGTGCGCAACCCGAACTTCGTGCCGAGCCAGGACCTGGATCGGAGGTATTCGCGGGCAGTCAAGGGCGTGGAGCCTAGCAGCCCGACCACAAACGCCGCACTCCTGCGCCGCCTGTCCCGGGTCTCCGAGGAGCACCTATGTGGAAAAGTGGATGGATTTGTGGAAAACTGGGGATCTAATGTTCGCGGGTAGTTTCGAATGCCGGATGGATCGCCAGGGGCGGGTCGCCGTTCCCCCCGCTTTCCGGCGTGACATCGAAGATTCGGGCGACTCCTGCGTTCTTACCTTCTTCGACGACGCGATCGCGGGATACCCGCGTGGAACCTGGCAATCGCTCGAGAAACAGGTGCTCTCCCTGCCCGCGTTCTCGAAAAAAGCCCGCGCTTTGTCGCGGGTCCTCGCCTCCCGGGCTCACGAATCGCGGCTCGATACGCAGGGGCGCATCCTGGTGCCGCCTGCTCTGAGGCGGATGGCCGGCCTTGAGCGGGATGTGATCGTGATCGGGGCGATGGACCGTTTTGAGATCTGGCCGCGCGACAAGTGGAACACCTTTGCGGGCGACGCGGAGGCCCTGCTGGATGCCGCGTCCACAGAACTGAGCTTCGGCCTTCCCCGCCCTTCCACAACCCAAGCCTAGGCGGCCGCTCGCTTTCGCGAGTCTTCGGTTGACAGTTCGATGACCCTGCCCTAGAGTCGCTGTGGAAAATATTGGCCAAAAGTGGTCAGTATGGGCGAGGACATGCTGCGCGGTAACCATCCTGCACGAATAGACGACAAGGGCCGTCTCAAAATTCCCTCGGCGTTTCTAGGCGCCCTGACGGAGTCGTCTCGCGATTTTTTCGTCACCTCGATTTCCGGCGAGTTCGTGAGGATCTATCCGCTGCACGCCTGGACCGAGATCGAAAAGCGGCTCGCTGCGATGCCGCAGGCTCATCCCGCCCGACAGCGTTTTCTGGAGCGCGTGAACTTCTTCGGCCAGGTCGCCCAGGTCGACGCTCAGGGTCGCGTGCTCATCCCCCAGATCCTGCGAAAAATGGCGTCGATGGAGGGCGATGTGGCCGTCCTCGTTCAGCAGAACCACGTCGCGGTGTGGAACACGACGCGGCTCGAAGAGCGACTCTTCGAGAAAGAACCATTCACAGAACTGGACGCGAAGCAGCTCGCGGAGTTCGGGATCTGATGTGGACCCGGCTGACCTTGTTGTCGAAATGCCGGACGGCGCGCGTCATGTCCCGGTGCTCCTTCGAGAGATCCTCTCGTTCGCGCCGGCATCGACAGAGCGCCTCCTCGATGCCACCCTCGGCCTTTCTGGCCATTCTCACGCCCTCCTCGAAACCCATCCGGAAGCCACACTTCTCGCTTTCGATCGTGATGATCAGGCGCTTCAAATCGCGGCTCGCCGACTGGCGCCATTTGCCGAACGGCTGGAGCTTCGGCACGGCGACTTCCGGGACGGCCTTGAAGGCATCGCCGCAGAGAGCCTGTGCTATGCGATTGCGGACCTCGGCGTCAGTTCGCTCCAGCTCGATTCAAGGGATCGCGGCTTCAGCTTCAGGTTCGACGCGCCCCTCGACATGCGGATGGATCCTCGTAGCGGCCGGAGCGCTTCCGACATCCTCAACACCGCCTCGGAGAAGGAACTCGAACACATCCTCACCGAGTTCGGCGAGGAGCCGAAAGCCCGCGCCATCGCCCGCTCGATCGTCATGGAGCGCAGGACAACACGCAACTGGACGACCAGCGCCTTTAAGAGCCTGGTCCGGCGCGACGCCCGCGGCCGGCCCGGCCTCGACCCTTCAACCCGCGCTTTCCAGGCGCTCCGCATCGCCACGAACGCGGAGCTTCACGGTCTCGACGCCGGTCTCGAACGACTCGCGGCATTGCTTCGGCCCGGAGGCCGTCTTGCCGTCATCAGTTTCCACAGCCTGGAAGACCGCATCGTGAAGAACGTGTTCCGATCGCTCAAACAATCCCGGGCCTTCGAGGTGCTGACGCCCAAGCCCGTGGTTCCTTCGGTCGATGAGTCGCGGGCCAATCCGCGCGCGCGCTCCGCCAAGCTGCGCGTGGTCGAGAAGCGCACTCGGAACGCCTCTGAGGTGCTGCGATGAAGGTCGATCGGATCCACGCTGTTCACGTCGAGGACTCGATCGACAATCGCCGGGTCGTCCGCACGCGCGACGACAAGATGTCCAAGGACCTTTTGTGGATTGGCGGAGTGGTCCTGATCCTCATCGGCCTCTTCGTGGCCTACGGCTGGCCGCGCGCGGCTCTAAGGGACACCGGTTCTTCCGCAGGGAAACTCCAGCGGGAGCAGGACCGCCTGCGCGAGGAGAACCGCGAGTTGCGCCTCGAAAAGGCGGCGCTCCAGGACCTGAAGCGCGTTCAGACCATCGCCACCACATCGCTCGGACTGCAGTCGCCTTCTCCCCGGAACGTGGTGGTGGTGGAGCGGCCCCAGAATCTTCCCAAAGACTCGCGGCTCGCGGCCAAGGATGTCGCGGAGGGAACGAAGCAGTGAGGTTCGAGGCCGCGCCAAACCCCACCCCGCTTTCCCCGGGCGGCCCCGTCGCGCGCAATCACGACCTCCGTCTGTATGTCGTCGCGATCTGCGGCACGGTCTGGGCGCTCGCCATCGTGGCCCAGCTCTTCCACCTCCAGATCCTGAGGCACGGCCTGCTGCTCAAGGAAGCGGGGCGTCAATCCGATCGCACGATCACGGTCAAGGCGCGGCGCGGCGGAATCGTGGACCGCAACGAACGACCCTTCGCCATCTCGGTGGACGCGCCGAGCATCTACGCCGACCCTTCGGTGATCCGCGATCCCAAGGGCGCCGCTCAGATCCTCGGCCGTGCCATGGGCTATTCGGCTGCGGAACAAAAAGACCTCCTCGCCCTTCTTCGGCAGGATCGCTCGTTCGTCTGGATCAAACGACAGGTGGATCCGGCGATCGCCCGCGCGGTGCGCGAACTCCGTCTCGAGGGCATCGGCTTTGAAACCGAAAGCCGCCGCTACTACCCGAAACGAAATCTCCTCGCTCCGGTCCTCGGCTATGTCGGTCTCGACTCCCAGGGAATGGCCGGCCTCGAATACGCCTTCGATGAAGACCTTAGGGGCCGCGAGGCCCGGGTCACGGTGCGGCTCGATGCCCGCAGGCGTCCGCGCGGCGAGATCGAGAAGCCGCCGACCGAAGGCCGCCGGGTGATTCTCACCATCGATGAGCGGATCCAGCATGTGACCGAGATGGCGCTTGGCGAAGCCATCCGCAACACCGGGTCGATCTCCGGCGTGGCGGTGGTGATGGATCCGCGCACCGGCGAGGTCCTCGCCATGTCCTCTCTTCCCTCCTTCAATCCGAACCGCTTCGGGAGTTTCCCCGAACGGGATCGCGTGAACCGCGCGGTTGCCGATGCCTACGAGCCGGGCAGCATCTTCAAGATCATCACCGCCGCCGCGGGCTTTCAGGAGGGTGTGGTGTCTCCGCTCGAGATCATCGACTGCGGGAACGGCTTCATCGAGATCAATGGAATCAGGATCAACGATCACGCGGTCTTTTCGTCCCTGACCTTCAAGGACGTGATCGCGAAGTCGAGCGACATCGGCGTGATCCGCGTGGCCCAGAGAGTGGGTACGGACAAGTTCTACGAGTCGATGCGGAACTTCGGTTTCGGCGCGCGCACGGGAATCGGCCTCCCCGGTGAAACCGCGGGAATTCTGAGAGCCCCGAAAGCGTGGAGTTCCCTTTCCCTCGCGTCCCTGTCCTTCGGTCAGGAAATCGGCGTGACCGCGGTCCAGATGGCGAGTGCGGCCTCCGTTATCGCAAACGGCGGCTACTGGATGAAGCCCTACATCGTGAAGCGCATCGAAGAGCCCTGGGGCGAGATCGTGAAGGAATTCGCCCCGGTTGCGGAACGGAAAGTGATCGAGCCCGAAATCGCGGATCGCGTGATGGCTCTCCTGCGCGAGGTGGTGATCTCGGGAACCGGACAGAAGGCGCAGGTCGAGGGTTTCGAGGTGGCGGGAAAAACCGGCACCGCCCAGAAAGTCGACGCGCTGGGCCGGTATTCGATGATCGATCACATCGCGTCCTTCGTGGGGTACGTGCCGGCGTCCCGCCCCTCCCTCGTGGTCCTGGTGTCGCTCGACACCCCAAAGGGTCAGTTGAACCAGGGCGGCGATGTAGCCGCCCCTCTCTTCTCGCGGATCGCCACCGAGGCGGTTCGCCTGCTGGCCATAGCACCCGACGATCCCACCCGGAATATCCGCCTCGTCACCTACTCGCCGGACACCCTCCCCAAGACAAGCGCTTCGGCGGAGCGGCTCAAGACGCCGCCTCCGGTGATCGAGGATCCGCGCATCATGCCCGACCTTCGCGGCCTGTCTCTGCGCGAAGCCGCGCTCCTCTCGGCCCGGCACGGACTCACCGTCGAAATCCATGGCAGCGGTGTGGTCTCGGGACAAACACCTCTTCCCGGCACGCCAATCGAACCCGGAATGAGCTGCTCGCTCGACCTTCGCCCCTCGTCTCCCCGCGGGGCCCCCGCTCCCGCACCCGAAGCGGCCGCGACCCTCACGAGCGCCAGGCCGAATCCGTGAAGCTGGGCGCGCTCGCGAAGGCTCACGAGGGAGCGAGGCTCCATGGGCCCGCCGATCTTGAAATCCTCGGCCTGTCCTACGATTCCCGTCAGGCCCAGCG
>JANNJB010000556.1:0-7797 GCA_031405615.1 Vicinamibacteria bacterium
CGAGAAGAGCAGACACACCGCGGCCGCGGCCGCGACCACTCGTGAGTCTCGCAACCACGGCTCCATGGCGAGAACCGTGCACAACCCGATCAAGGGCCAGTTCGCGTTCAGCCGACGGGACTCGGTATCGAGGGCCTGAAGCCCCATCAGAGCGATCGCCACGAAGGGTCCCGGTCCCAGCCGGCGGGGCCGCTTCGACCGCGCGGGGCCAGAGAGCACAGGCCACCACCGCGAGCGCCCCGAAATACGCGGCATGCCCTACGAGCGGCGCCAGCGGACGGGTCCGGACATAAAGGAGGACTTCCCGCCAGTAAGTGACTTCGCTGAACGCAAGCGAGCCACTCTCGGTGGAAGCCACGTAAAGGCGGCCCAGAAGGAACAGAGCCACTGCGGTGGCCACGCCGCGGGCCGACCACGCCGAGAAGACTGTTTTGAGGGTCGCGGCGGTGATTCGCGAAAGAACGGCGACGAGGGCGAAGCCGAAGATCCAGGCGTTCATCGCGAGCGATGCCATGTTCCGGGGGCTCCATTCCGGGGTCGGCATCTGCGCCGCGAGCCAGCTCGCGGCAAGCAGAATCGCCCCGGCGGGAAAAGCGGCGACCGCCCAGCCCCAGGGCAGCGCCGGAGCCGATGGCCCCTCGGCTGCTTCGGGGCGATCCATGGTCCGCGGCCAGACGATCAGGGGAAGCAGAAGGTAGAACGCCGCGGGCCAACTCACAAGCGCGACCATGGACGCGATCACGAGAACCCAGGCGCGTCGACTGGCCCATCCCCAGGTCATGGCCATTCCGAGGGTGAAAGCGAACGAGTCCCCGATGTTCGCGTAGTACACCGGCAATCTGCCGTTGGCCGGATTCAGGAAGAGGCCCAGGAAGAGGATCCATTGAGCATGTAGAGAAAGACCGAGCCGTCGGCACAGATCCACGAGCATCAGGATCGATCCAGTGAGCAGGACCAGGTTCATGCCGAGGAACGTCCACCGGATCGTGACCGGATCGAAGGGCAGACCGAGTGCCCGTATCACTCCGTGAACGACCAGACTTGGACCCATCCGCTGGACGTAATAGTCATTGATTTCGCGGTTGAGCAGGGCCTTTGGCCCCTCGGTCGCGTAGCGCGCGAACCTCACCCCGTCCCATCCGAGGCCATCGTTGGCTCGAACCTGCTCGCTCGCGGCGATCGCGCCCAGCCAAAGCGTCCAGGCGATCAGCAGGAATGGGATGAGGCCGGAAGACTTCACGACTGGGCGAGGCGAGACGCCAGATAGCGTTCGATCGAGAGGGCGATCCGATCGGCGGTTCGCCCATCGCCATAGATCCGCCCCGGCTTCACCTTCGGCGGTTTCTCCTCGATCGCCCGAATGGCGCGAACGATGGTCTGCGCACTCGCGCCGACCAGGCGATTGGCGCCCCCGGTCAGCGTTTCCGTCCACTCGGTGGTGTCGCGAAGCGTGACGCAGGGTTTGCCCAGCAGAAACGCTTCCTTCTGCAGTCCACCCGAGTCGGTGAGGACGGCGCGCGCGCGCAGGATGAGGCCCAGCGACTGGGTGTAGCTCACCGGGCCAAGGGTGCGGACGTTTTCGGGCGGCTTCAGCCCGAAGGTCTTCAACCGCGCCGCGGTTCGCGGATGCAGAGGAAGGACGACGGCGTGCGGAAGCTTGCCGAGGCCGGTGAGGATCCCCGCAAGCCGGTCACGATTGTCCGTGTTCTCCTGGCGATGCACCGTCGCGAGATAGAAATCCCGCGGAAGGTCCATCCCCGCAAGAGCCCGCCGGGCGGACGCTCTCATGCGCTGAAGCACATCCGTCATGACGTCCCCCACGACCACCACGCCTTTGCGGATGCCCTCCTCGGCCAGGTTCGCGGCCGCGAGTTTCGTGGGGCAAAAGAGCAGTGTCGAAACGTGGTCGGTGAGGCGGCGGTTCACTTCCTCCGGCATCCGCATGTCGCGGCTGCGCAGCCCCGCCTCGACATGCGCCACGGGAATGTGGAGCTTGGCCGCGGCGAGCGCGCCGGCAAGGGTCGAGTTGGTGTCGCCCAGGACCACCACCATCGACGGACGCACTCGACCTAAAGCCGCCTCGATCCCGGCCAGCATCGCCCCGGTCATGGCGCCATGGGATCCGCCGGAAAGCCCCAGATGGATCTGCGGCTTGGGGATACCAAGCTCCCGGAAAAACGAGCCGGACATGGCGTCGTCGAAGTGCTGGCCGGTGTGAAGAAGGGTGTGGGAGAAACGTTTCCGGAACGCGACAATGAGAGGCGCCGCCTTGATGAACTGTGGCCGCGCGCCGACCACGGTAAGAATCCGTTGCACGCGGCAAGCCTAACCTCGAAGCCGGGGTGGGTTTCCCAGGGCTTTCCCTCGGTAGACTGAGGTTTGTGCGAATAGCGATAACCGGGGTTGCGGGCTTCGTGGGCTCGAACCTGACCGAACGACTCCTCGAGCGCGGCGACATCGTTCGCGGAATCGACGACCTCTCCCATGGCTCCCTCGAGAACCTTGGAAAGTTCCTCGATCACCCCGCGTTCCAGCTCGACCAGGGGACGATTCTCGACCCGGCCGCCCTGCGCGCGACGTTTCAGGGGGCCGAGGTGGTCGTTCATCTCGCGGCCGGCAAGATCCCGCGTCACGGAGACGCCCTCGACACCCTCCTCATCAACGGAGAAGGCGGCCTCAATGTCCTGCGGGCCGTCCAGAGTTGCGGGGTCAGACGCATCGTCCTCGCCTCGACGTCCGACTGCTACGGCCGGAATCCCCAGGTTCCATTCAATGAAGAGTCCCCTTCGGTGATCGGGTCGCCGAAGGTCCGGCGCTGGAGCTACGCCGTCTCGAAGATGTTCGAGGAACAAGCGCTCTTCGCCTTTCGGGAGCGTTACGGCATCGAAGGTGTGGCCCTCCGGCTCTTCGGCGGGTACGGTCCGAAGCAGAACATCACGTGGTGGGGCGGGCCGCAATCGGTGTTCATCGGAGCCGCCCTTCGCGGCGAACCCCTCGAAGTCCACGGCACCGGACAGCAGACCCGGAGCTTCACCTACATCGATGACATGGTGGAGGGCTTCGTGCGCGCCATCGACACGCCGAAAGCGGATGGCGAGGTTCTGAACATAGGAATCGATCGTGAGATCACGATCGAGGACCTGGCGAAGATGATCTCGGAAATGATCCGGCCGGGCGAGGCGCCCAATGTTCGCCTCATCCCTTATGAGACCTTCGGACGGTACGAAGACGTGGAGCGGCGGATCCCCGATGGGGCGAAGTCTGAAGCCATTCTCGGATTTCGCGCCCGCGTGAACCTCGAGGAAGGTCTTCCCCGTGCCATCGAATGGCAGCGAGAGACGATGCGGCGACTCGGTCTGCTGTGATACACGCGGTGGTTCCGGTTCTCAATGAAGAGCCGAACGTAAAGGCCCTCGCCGGTCGGCTCAAGGATGCGCTCCAACCGTTCGCGCCCTCTCGGATCCTCTTCGTCGATGACGGATCGACCGACCGGACCGTGGAGGTGTTGAAGGCCGCGGGTCCGGAGTTCGCGACCGTGTCGCACCCGAGGAACCTCGGCCCCGGAGCCGCGTTCAGAACCGGCTTCACTGAGATTCTGAAGACGCTGCAGCCGACAGATCTCGTCCTGACTCTGGAAGGCGACGGAACGAGCGACCTCAACATCCTGCCTCGCATGATGAGCCGGATCCGTCACGAGGATGACGACATCGTCCTCGCCTCGTGTTACCTCTTCGGCGGCGGCATCAAGGGCACGGCGGTGCATCGCATCGGCCTCTCTCACATCGCCAACGGCCTGGTGAAGCAGACCCTGGGGCTTTCCGGCCTCGCCACGCTCTCGAGTTTCTTCCGGGTTTACCAGGGCCGAACCCTCCTGAAGCTCCGCGAGGCGTTTGGCGAAAGACTCTTCGAGTCCGACGGCTTCGAAAGCCAGATCGAGATCCTTCACCTCGCTTCCAGGCTCGGGATGCGCGTCTCGGAAGTGCCCATGGTCCTCGACGGATCGAAGCGACTCGGCAAGAGCAAGATGAAGGTGGTGAGGACGTCGCTCGCCTACCTTCGCCTGGTGGCGCGGTACCGGTCGTGAACCGCGGGATCGTGCCGGGCGCGCTGGGATTCCTCCTCGGCGTCTTGAGCCTGTCGGCGAACGTCGGTCGGGAAGTGGGAGTCGAGACGGGAGGAGCGAGGGGGCCGCTGCTAATGTCGGGTCTCGGCCCGAGCGAGGCGGTCTGGGCTCTTTCCACAGAAGAGGCCCGGGACGAACGCCGCGACTTCTACTTCCGGCGCATCGTGTCTTCGGAATCACAGGTGTCCGTACCGCTTCGCTCCCGTGGAGAAATGAGCGTCGCGCTTCGCATGGACACCACGGTTCGGACCCGGGTCGATCTCCGGCGAGAGAACAGGTCCCTGGGCGAATCCTTCGTGGCGCCCGGTCCGTGGGCGGAGACAAGGATCGCGTCGAACATCCATGCGGCTCCTGTGGATTTCACCCTGCGGTTCGAGGACGCGCCGCTCGTAGGCCGTTCCGACCCCGAGAGCTTTCGGCGGTACATCGACCGGCTCGTGATCCGAAGTGAGAGCGGGTTCGATCTGCCCTGGCGGAGTCGGATCGCCGGCGGCGTCGCCGTCGCGTTCCTTGTCTTGCTCATTCGCACTGCCGTCAGCGGCGCGGCGGCTGGACTGGCGGGTCTCACCCTGGCGGCCCTGCTCCTCTGGCTGAGCCTCCGGGAACCCATAGCGATAGCCCTGGCCCTGCCACGACTGCTGGGCTTCGCGGTCACTGCCGCCGCCCTCATTGCCCTGCTGGGCCGATTCCTGCGCGTCTCTTCGAGGGCGGGCGCGGCCCTTGCCCTGCTCGGCTCGGCCATGACTTTTGCCTACGGCTTCTTGTCGTTCCTCCCCAATCATTCGCCCGCTGATCTCGACATCCACATCTGGCGAACCGTGGATCTGGCGAACGTTCCGATGTCCTTTGACGCGTGGCTCCGTTACGGCTCTCACTACCCGACTCCATCTCAGATCCGGGGCGAGGCGACCGCGGCACTGGGCGAGGGTCCGGCGATCCCTTACTCGCCCCTGCCCTACGTCATCTTCTACGCCGCCCACGCCGCGGGCCTGGATCTGCACTGGTCCATGAATGCGATCCAGGCCGTGGGTCTCGCGCTGCTTCTTCCCTTGATCTTCGCTCTGGCTCGGGCGGTCTCCACCGAGCACGGGGGTTTGCTTGCCGCCGCCTTGATGGCGCTCGACCTCGCCACCGTGCATCATCTCGGGCGGGCGCATTCCCCAGCGGTGCTGGGCGGAGCTCTCGGTCTGGGATGCTTGCTCGCCTTCGGGTTGAGCCTCGATCACATCCGCGAACCGGGGCGATGGAGGACGCCTGCGGTTCTGCTCGGCCTCGGAGCGCTCGGCTACTCGAGCACGCCGCTGTTCTACGCGTTGTTCGGTCTGTGTTTCCTCGGGCTCACTCTCCTGAGGCCCGGCTCACGGGAATTGTCGAGGCCCGTGGCGATGGCCCTGGGCGCGGGAGGAGCGCTCGCCCTCGCGCTCTTCTACGGGCACTACGTCCCGGGGCTCCTGAGCGGGGGAGGAGGCCCCGCGCTCGTGTCGGATCCTTTTCCGGGACGGACCTTCTTCATCTTCCACAACGAGTCGCGCCAGAGCCTGCGTCTGTGGAGGTTGGGCCTCTTCATCCCCTTCCTTGCCGCGCTCCCCGCGCTTTTCATGATCGCGGCCCGCGGTCCCGCGACTCTCCGGCTCTTCCTATTTTCATGGGCGGGCGCATGGGCCGGGATCATGGTGCTGAAGGAGCCGTGGGCGTTCCCCGTCCTGCTGCGATGGGCCAAGGAGGACTTGTACGCGGCGCCGGCACTTGCCCTTTCGGTGGCGATCGCAATCGCGCGTCTCCAATCCCGCCCGGTTCGGGTGGGTCTCACCGTGTTGAGTCTCGCGGTGGCCGCGTTCCTCAGGCTCCGGGACTACGGTTTCCATGCGGATTCTCTGAGGTTCCTGCGGTGAAGGAGAGGGGCCGCGTCCTCGCGGCCGCGATTCTGCTGCTGGCGCTCGGAGCGGGGGTCGCGAAGATCTCGTTGTCGCGCGCGCTGCCGGAACTCGGCTGGCCCGACGAGTGGATCTATCTGACCCAGGCGCGAAACATCGCGGAGCGAGGGACGCTCAACACCAACTTCTACATCGCCTCGAGCATCGAGAAGATCGGATATCCGCATCGCGACGTCCACCTTCCCGGCTACGCCCTGGCCCTCGCCGCGGCGGGCTCATGGCACGGCTATACGTTCGACACCGCCGCTGCGCTCAACGTGGCCTGCTATCTCGTGACCATCCTGAGCGTCTTCTTCCTCGCGAAGGGTTTCGTCTCGACCGCGAGGAGCACGCTCGCGGCCGCGCTCGTGGCCATCCTCCCTCCCTACCCGGGGTATCTCGCGGTGGCCTATCCCGAGCATCTGACCGCGACCGCGGTCATCGTGCTGATCACGCTCGCGGTCTGGATCAGGGGTCGGCTCGCCACATTCCTGCTGGGCTTCGCCGTGGGGGCGTCGCTGCTTTTCCGCGAAACCGTTCTCTTCGCCCTGCCGATCTTCGTCGAGCGTCTCGGCATCAAGAGGTCGCTGCGCTTCTTCCTGCCGGGCCTGCTGCTCGCCGGAGTGACGCTCCTGCCGCCCTTCTCCGCGAAACGCGCGGTCCACCCAAACGCGCTCTACCCAAGCGCCATCACCGAGGCCCTCGCGAGCCCCGAGCCCGTCTCGCGGCTCTGGGCCACGATCTCCGGGAATGCGCGGATCAACCTCGAATTGCTCTTCTCCTCGAATCCCATTGAACGCGCCGAGGACGCGGTCCTTCTCTTCCTGATGTTCCTTGCCCTGGCGGCCCTCGCCGCGAGCTTTGCCATTGAACGCCGGGACCGTCCCTTCGCCCTCGCGATCCTGCTCTCCTCCGCGCTGCTCTTGGTCGCGATGATCGTGGTCTACGTGGTGAGAGAACGAGGAGGGGTCTGGGGAGGCGTGCGGGCGCTGATGCCCATGGCCCCGCTCTTCGTGGTGGTTCTCTGCGGCCTCAAAGTGGGAAGAATTCCCGCGGGGCTTCTCGCGACCACGTTCGTGGCCGCGAGTCTGTTCCTCAACTCGTGGCAGATCTCCTTCTTCAACCGTTACAAAGGCTCGAACCTGGAGGACCAGGACCGCGCGGCCACCTTCATCGAGACGCGGACGAAGCGATTCGCCCCGCGGCGGGTGGTGGGCGGGCGCTACTTTGAGTACGCGTACCGTAACTTCCCCGTCGAAGTGGTGTGGAGCGGCGCCGACACCATGGCGAACCTGAACCAGCTCTATCTCAAGGCCCCCTTTGATTTCGTGGTCATCCATCGGCGCAGCGCCATGCGCTTCGACCTGCGAAAGGATTCTCGATACGAGTGGCTCAACGCCCCGGAGGGCCAGGCCGCCGAATACCAGATCTATCGTCGCGTGGCGCCCTAGCCGGTCAGCGAAGGGGCGGGACCGTATAGACGATCGTACTACCGCCATTGAAGGCAATCGGGAGCCCGCGGCGGCGGCCCTGGCCGACGATGAAGTCCGCGCGGAACTGGTGGGCGAGGCTCACGATCTCTTCGTCCGTGTACTTCCCGAAGTCCTGGGCCATCACGGTCTCCATCCGTCGGCCCCATTCCTTCGCGAAACCGTCGTCGAAGTACTGCTGGGTGCCGTCCTTCCATTCGCCCACGATCGAGCGCTCGGAGAAAACCCGAAAGCCGGCTTCCTTGGGAGGGGTCAGGAAGAGGGCGGTCCG
>JANNJB010000557.1:0-2455 GCA_031405615.1 Vicinamibacteria bacterium
GCGCACTCTTTGGGGATCGAGATAGGCCGGATGGTTCTTTCGAAGGCCGTCGAGTCCGACCCGGGCGTCGGCAATGTTCCCGAGTTGCCCCGCGGTGGTGGCGATGGAGAGCGGGGTCCACACGAAGAGCGGCGCATTCGATCTCTTGGCGTGGGTCAGCGCGTCTTCATACTCGCCTTTGCGATAGTGGTCGACGACGATCGGGTAATGAAACCAGCCCGGATGCTGGGGATTGAGATCCATGCAATGCCGGACCATGGGAATTCCGCGATCCCAGTCGCCGGCGTACGCGAGGAACATCTCGACCGCCGCCACGGACCCGGTGCTGAGCGGATTGAGCTGAACCGTGCGCTCAGCGGCCATGCGCAGACCATTGAGGTCGCGTTCAAGGAAATGGTTCGAGGCGATCTGCGACCAGCCGATCTGACACGCGGGATCGATCTCGATGGAGCGCTCCGCCGCCTGGGTGGAGCGCAGGCGTGAGTCGGGCAGCACGTTCAGGCCAAGTGAGGACTCCTGCTCATAGAGGAGGGAGAGGGTCGCCCATCCCAAAGCGTGGGAAGGCTCGGCGACCAGAGCCGTCTCCAGGGCCGCGCGCAACCTCGAGTGCTCTTCGGGCCGGAAGTTCTGTAGGTAGGCAAAGTAGCGCAGAACCAGTTCGTCCGTGGTCAGCTCTTCAACCGGCCGCTCCTTGAGCGGCGTGGCCATGGAGCGCACCAACACCCCGCTCGAGTCGGCCACCGTCGCCACGATGCGACTGGTGAGGTCGTCCTGCAGATCGAAGAGAAGGGCTCCGCCCAGAGACCGGTCGAACGTCTCGGCCCACATGTGCCCTCCGGTCTCGGCGTCCACCAGGCGCACGCTGATCCGAACCGAACCTCCGGAGGTGCGCACGGTTCCGTCGAGAAGATAGCGAGCCCCGAGCAGAGCACCCGCCCGCGCGTCGGCTGCCTGGCCCTTCACGGCTTCGGCATCGGGGCGGGAAACCACGCGGAGAAAGGGGAAGCGCCCCAGCCCGGCGGTGATGTCGTCGGTCAATCCGTCCGCGAGGGCCGCCGCGTCGCCGCTCGCGGTGCGACAGATGAAAGGAAGAACCGCGATCCGAAAATTGCTCGCGCGCGAGATCGATGAGGCCCGTGCCGGAACTGGAGCCGAAGGAGGCGCCGGTTTCACGGGGGCGGACGCGCCCGACTCCCAGGCGCGCCTGAGTGCTTTCAGTTCCACCAGGACCTCGTGCGCGGTCTGGACGCGATCTCGCGGGTTCTTCTCCAGGCACTTGCCCACCAGTCGTGAGACGTCGCCGGACAGATCGGGCCTGAGTTCCGACGCGGACTTCGGATGCTCTCGCATGATCGACGACATGAGCGACGGCGAAGTGTCGCCCCGGAACGGCCGCCCTCCGGTCGCCATCTCGTACATCACGATGCCGAGGGAGAAAATGTCGCTGCGGCCGTCGAGCGCCTTCGCCTCGATCTGCTCCGGCGACATGTAGGGCATGGTGCCGAGGATTGTGCCCGCCTGAGTAAGCCGATGGCGCGTGGCTTGTTCCTCAATGCGGGTCGAGCTCGAGTCCGTGCCCTCGCCGCCCCGGGCGAGGCCGAAGTCGAGGACCTTCACCCGACCGGCGTCCGTCACCATGATGTTTGCCGGCTTGAGATCACGGTGGGTGATCTGCTTCTGATGGGCGGCGGAGAGAGCGTCGGCGATGGCCATGGCCACATCGAAGAATTGCGCGAGCGAAACCCCGCCCTCGGGAATCATGCGATCAAGCGTCCGCCCCTCGATCAGCTCCATGGTCATGAAGCGAACGCCGTCCGCCTCTTCAGTAGAGAAGATGGTGACGATGTGAGGGTGATTGAGGGCCGCCACCGCGCGCGCCTCCCGCGTGAACCGCGCCAAGCCCTCGGGGTCCTTCGCCATCGACGCGGGGAGAATTTTCAGCGCGACGTCCCGACCAAGCCGAGGATCGTGAGCCCGATACACCTCCCCCATTCCCCCCGCTCCGATGGAACCGCGGATTTCGTACAACCCGAGCGTAGTTCCAGGAGCAATCGTCATCGGTGGCGAAGTCTAGAGCAGGGGTGCCCTGGGGCTTCTGGCCTGGTCACGGGGCGGTCGGAGACCTTGCATCCTCCCGCAACAAAGCCACGCCCTGATCGATCGTAGCTACTCGCGGTACAGGGGCCATCATGGCGCTATTGCCTATTCGCGCGAGTCGTTGCGATGGCGGGCATTGCTGGCTCTCCAGACGGAGAGCCGCGACGTGCTCGCCGAACTCGCGGGAATCAAGGAAGGCGCGCCGCGGGAGATCCTCGAAAAGGCGAAGTGCGTGATCGTGATTCCCGGAGTCAAGAAGGCGGCGATCGGGATCGGCGGACGGTTCGGGTACGGAGCCGCGGTTTGCCGGACCGACAACGGGGAAGGGCCCTGGGGTTCGCCCGTGATGATGTCGCTC
>JANNJB010000558.1:0-1540 GCA_031405615.1 Vicinamibacteria bacterium
GAGCGACATCATCACGGGCGAACCCCAGGGCCCTTCCCCGTTGTCGGTCCGGCAAACCGCGGCTCCGTACCCGAACCGTCCGCCGATCCCGATCGCCGCCTTCTTGACTCCGGGAATCACGATCACGCACTTCGCCTTTTCCAGGATCTCGCGCGGCGCGCCTTCTTTTATTCCCGCGAGTTCGACGAGCACGTCGCGGCTCTCGGCGAGGCGTTCGGTTTCCTTTTCACCGGCGAATGCGAAACCGGCGGAAAGCGCCAACGCCGCAACGAAAGGACGGAAGGGTGTCTTTGGAATCATGTCGACACCATACGACGCCGGATCGGATCGGCGGGACTCGCGAGCGTCCGGGCGATGTGACCGTGCCCACACGCCCGAAAGAAAGCGGCTAGTCCTCGACGTAGCGGAGTTGAACCGGGCCGAAATTCAACACGTCGTTCGGCCGCAGCAGCACCGGCCCCTTGAGTCGTTCGAGGTTGACTCCGGTCCCATTCGTGCTTCTCAAGTCGATCAGGGTGAATCCCGCGCTCCCGCGTTCGATGCGAGCATGGAAGGTGGAAACGTTGGGATCGTTCAGAACGATGTCGTTCTTGGGCCCGCGGCCGAGGGTGTAGGTATCCCGTTGCAGCGGATAGGAAACCGGAGGCACAGCACCTTCGAGAACCAGCCGCGCCAGAGGTGCTCGGTCGGCGGCGTACTGGATCGCCATGGGGCTCACGATCGAGACACTGTCGGCCGTGCGCACCGGCCGCGCCGGGGGTTCAGGGGTCGCGGCGATCAGTTCCGCAACCGGCTGCTTCTCCGCCTCGCGACTGTGTTCATGAGTGCCGAACGATGTCGAGGCGGCGGCATCCATCGCCGCCTCCGTCCGCGGTTGCGGCGCGACGATGCCGATGAGCTTCACGCCGCGCAGGCGGTTCAGTATCTCCAGAGTGGCGAGTTCATCGGGATTGCCCGCGAGCACGCAGATCTCCTCGAGGGTCCGTCTCCCGTCGACGAGAAAGAAGACGCTCCACTCTTCCGGGGTCAGCGACATCTTGTCCTTGACCCACTCGGGGTTCGCCAGCGACTCGACCAGCACCTCATGGTCGGGAAACGCGTCGGAGAGACGATCGCGTTCATCGAGGCGCCGCACCCCCTCCATCAGCAGGTTCTGGAGGTTCATGTCGATGGTGGTCGCGTTCGGCGGATGCGCAACGTCATCGTAAAAGCCGAAGGTGCCTTCGCCCCAGGTGAAGGTGTCGAAGATGACCTCGGAGACCTGGATCTTCAGGAAGGACCGCAACTCCTCCTCGGTAAGAAGACCCTCGGCCACCAGCGCCTGACCGATCCGGTCTCCCACCCCGCGCTGGCGCGAGGCGCATCTCTCGAGGTCGCGCGGCGATACTTTCCCCACTCGCCGCAACACGTCGCCGAGCCGCAGACCCTCTCGCGTCGAATTCGCGAAGACAGGGTCGCCCCGCAGGAAGAAGATCTTCGTCGATTGATTCGGGCGTTCCATCTCGAGGAGCCCGGTCCGCCGGCCGAGGTTGACGAAGGT
>JANNJB010000559.1:0-4378 GCA_031405615.1 Vicinamibacteria bacterium
CCGCGGTGCCGGGAATTGGCGTGTTGTTCCCAGGCGCGGGCACGCTTCGCGGCGTGTTCACTTCAGCCAACGACAAGGGCGAGCGTGTGGTCGACACCGTGGCGTGGGAAGCCGCGATTCAATCGGTCCTGGCGGCGTGCAGGGAATTCAAAGTCCCCTGCGGCTATCCCGCGCGCGCCGAGGACATCGAGATGCGCATGAAGCAGGGCTTCAGCGTGTTCGTGATCGGCTGGGGCGAGAACGGCTTCAAGACCATCGAAATCGGCCGCAGGGTCTCTAGACGAGCGGCCACGAATCCAGGGCGTTGACGTAGATGGGATAGCGGGGAGCGAGGTTTGGGATGCCTCAGACACGGCGACGTCCGCCGCTGAGAAGGGGGCGTCTACGCGTCGCAACCCAACGAGAAGGCGATAGCAGCGCACACCTGATGAAGTCGTGCCTCGCTCAATCGCGCCACTCGGCGACCGATCTGATCCTTGCGGACGGTTGTGAGGTTGTGGGCGTTCACCACGCACGGACCCTTCATGCCGTCATCGAGGTCGAGTAGGGCCTCAGACTTGACGCCTCGAATCGTCGAGGTGATGGGGGCGACCGTGACCCAGCCCAGGAACTCGAGACTTGAGCCTCGAGTGAGAACGACGACCGGCCGTTCCTTGTCTGGCGGCTTCATGCGCAGGAGCCGTACATCGCCGCGTTCTAGTCTTCCGGCCACGCGGCCACTTTCTCGAAAGCCGTCATCTCGTCCCCCTCCGGCATCGCGGCGTAGGCCGCGCGCTCCCGCTCCTCCTCGTCCTTGAGACGACTTCGCCTCAGATGCTCGCGAAGGGCGGTTCGGAAAAGTCGAGACCGATTGGTGCGCAGCCTCTTGACCTCGCGATCCGCCGCCTTCAGGAGGTCTTCTTCAAGAACGATCTGAATCGTCCGCATGTGTGGAGCCTACTCCACAGCGGACTGTGGATTCGTCCCGTTGTCGACACACGCGGCCAGTCGGGCCCGGGCATGGATGGGTAACATCGCCCGAACTATGACAACCCGCCTGCTGCTCGCCTTGGCCGCATCGGCCACGATTCCTGCCCTGCTCGCCGCGCAGACCTCCGACAACGCCGCCATGGCCAAGGCGGTCTCGAGCCTCGGCCTTCGGTCCCTCGGGCCCGGCCTCATGAGCGGCCGCATCGCCGACATCGAGGTTCACCCCACCGACCGAAGCACGTGGTACGTGGCGGCCGGATCCGGCGGCGTCTGGAAAACCGGCAATGCCGGCCTCACCTGGACGCCTTTGTTCGACGAGCAGCCGTCGTACTCCATCGGCGAAATCACACTCGATCCCACCAACCCCGAGGTGGTGTGGGTGGGTACGGGCGAAAACGTCAGCGGCCGGCACGTGGGCTGGGGCGATGGCGTCTATCGGAGTCGCGACGGCGGGAAGACGTGGCAGCGGATGGGACTTGCCGGCTCCCAACACATCGGTCGAATCCTCGTGCATCCCAAAGACGGCAACGTTGTGCTGGTCGCGGCCGAAGGGCCGCTCTGGTCGGCGGGCGGAGAACGCGGCGTCTACCGGACCGAGGACGGCGGCGTGACATGGAAGCCGGTGCTTCAGATCGACGAGAACACCGGCGTTACCGATCTCGAGTTCGATCCCTCAAACCCCGATGTCGTGTATGCCGCGGCCTACCAGCGCCGCCGTCACGTGGCGGGCTTCCTGTCCGGCGGGCCCAAGTCGGGCCTTTGGAAATCCTCCGACAACGGCAAGACCTGGCGTCAGGTCACGAGCGGCCTTCCCAAGGGGGACATGGGCAAGATCGGTCTGGCGGTGACGCCCGCTGATCCGAGCCTGCTGTACGCCACCATCGAAGCCACGAGCGATGAGAAGGGCTTCTACCGCTCGCGCGACCGGGGCGAGAGCTGGGAGAAGCGCAACGGGTACATCTCCGGCGGCACCGGCCCTCATTACTATCAGGAGATCGAGGCTTCCCCCTCAAACCCCGAACTCGTCTATCAGATGGACGTCTTCCTTCACGTGACGCGGAACTGCGGCGCCACTTTCGAGATCCTTGAAACCGGGCACGACAAGCACAGCGACAACCTCGCCCTCGTCTTCTACCCAGCCAATGGCCGCCATCTGATCGTCGGCACCGACTCCGGAGTTTACGAGAGCTTCGACGAAGGGAAAACCTGGCGACACTTCCCGAACCTGCCGGTGTCGCAGTTCTACAAGGTGGCGCTCAACAATCGCGCGCCTTTCTACGACATCCTGGGTGGCGCGCAGGACCTTGGCACGCTGCATGGCCCGTCACGCACCACGAACCGGGACGGCGTCCGGAATCAGGACTGGTACGTGCCGCTCGGCGCCGACGGGTACGGTGTGGCCTTCGACCCGCGCGATCCCGACATCCTCTACATGATGTGGCAGGAGGGAAACCTGATCCGCAAGGATCGCCGGAATGACGAGGGGCTCGGGATCCGTCCGCAGCCCGCACCCGGAGATCCGGCCGAGCGTTGGAACTGGGACTCTCCCCTTCTGGTCAGCCCCCACAATCCCGACCGCATCTACTACGCCTCGCAGCGTCTCTGGCGCAGCGATGATCGGGGCAGCGCCTGGACCGCGATCAGTGGCGACCTGACTCAGGGCCGCAATCGCTACGAGCAGAAGTTCCTCGGACGAACCTGGAGCGTCGACTCGCTCTTTGATCACGGCGCGATGTCCAAGTACGCGACACTCACCGCCATCAGCGAATCGCCGCTTCAGGCGGGTGTGCTGGTGGTGGGGACGGATGATGGCCTGGTCCAGGTGTCCGACAACGGCGGTCAGAGCTGGACTCGCGCTTCAGCGCTTCCCGGCCTGCCCGCGGCCAGCTTCATCAACGACGTCGAGGCCTCGCTCCACGACGCGCGCACCATCTACTTGGTGGCCGACAACCACAAGAACGGCGACTTCTCTCCCTATGTCTATGAGAGCGCTGACCTCGGCCGGACCTGGCGTTCCATTTCAGGCGACCTGCCAAAAGGCACCATAGTGTGGGCGATTCAGCAGGATCATGTCCGCCCCGACCTGCTCTTCCTGGGAACCGAGTTCGGGATCTACACAAGCACCAACCGCGGCGTGAACTGGTTCAAGTTGAGCGGCGGCGTGCCGACCATCTCGTTCCGCGACATCAAGATCCATCGCCGGGACAACGACCTCGTCGCAGCCAGTTTCGGGCGCGGTTTCTATGTGCTCGACGATTACAGCGCCCTTCGCGAGATCACCACGAGCGCGCTGGCCGCTGAAGGGGCTCTCTTCCCCGTGCGCGACGCGTGGTGGTTCGTGGCCTCCCAACCGGGACAGGCGACCGGGCGGCCCGAGAAAGGAACCGACGACTTCACCACACCTAATCCTCCAATGGGCGCGCTTCTCACCTACTACCTCAAGGAAGGGCCCACCACGGCCAGAGAAGCGCGTCAGGCCACCGAGAAGACCCTGCGCGAGAAGGGGACGGACACACCCTTCCCGGGATTCGATCGGCTTCGCGACGAAGCCATCGAGGGCAAACCGAAAGTGCTGCTGGTGATTTCCGACGCCTCTGGTCGGAAGGTTCGCTGGATCGAGGGACCGGCGAAGGCCGGCCTGCACCGCGTGAACTGGGATCTGCGTGGTCCCAGCCCTGACCCTGTGGACCTGAACCCCCCGGCATTCCGGCCTCCCTGGGCCGGGTCTTCCATCGGACCCCTGACCGCCCCGGGGCGCTACTCGGCGGAGCTGATGGTGGTGTCGGCGAATGGTGTCAGGCGCGTGGGGACTTCCCAATCGTTCGAGGTGAAGCCGGTACCCACGGCGCCGAGCGGGACGGACTTCGCGGCGGTAGCCGCCTTCCAGCAACAGACCGCCGAACTGCGGCGACAGGTCGCCGCGGCCGAGGAGAGGATGGGCGGCGTGCGCGAGCAACTCCGGCACATGCGAGCCGCTCTGCTGCAAACGCCCCGCGCCAACCCGGACCTGTTCGCGCGGTTGGACTCGGTTACGAGGGGGCTCGCGGAGCTTTCGCTGCGGCTTTCGGGCGACCCCGCACGCCAGACGCTGAACGAGTCGGATGCGCCATCCATCAGCGGCCGCGTCGGGGAGGTGATGGGCGGGCACTGGGAGACACGGCAGATGCCAACCGCAACTCAGCGTCGCGATATCGAGATCGCCGGCAGCGCCCTTCAAGTTCTGACACGCGACCTGAAGGCACTGATCGACGGTGACCTGGCGCGCCTGAAGTCCGACCTCGAAGCCGCCGGCGCGCCCTGGACGCCGGGCCGTTGATCTAGCGCGACGTCGCTCAGCCCTAAGCACTACCAACCGATTTAGGGCTCGTCATTGCGAGTCGGTCCACGGACTTCGTGCCCCAAGGGCAGG
>JANNJB010000560.1:0-2278 GCA_031405615.1 Vicinamibacteria bacterium
CTGCAACTGCGGTCTCTCCACCGACGGCGAGACCTCGGTGAGCTGGATCCTGCGCCTTTCAGGCGAGACCATGCCGCGCCTGCTCGACCGGATCTTTACCGACGCGGTCACACGCCGCGTGGTGGTGAGCCGAAGGCCCTCGCGCCGTCGGTCTGCGCGCGTCGAAGCCGCCGCAAGCTAGCAGGGTGCTGATCGATTCAGCACCCTGCGTATCCCGGCGCAGGCCGGGATCTAGTCCCTTCGACACGCGGACGGACCGCCGTCTGGTGGACAGGAGCCCTTCTGCTGCGCAGGCTCCTAGCGAACGTCGGTTGGCAGCCGCAAAAGAGAGTTGAGGCTCAGGCCTTCCGCGCGAGCTGGGCTTTGAGCTCCTTGATCTTGTCGCGGAACTTCGCGGCTTCCTCGAAGTCGAGAGAGCGCGCGGCTTCGCGCATGAGGCGGTCGAGGTCCTTGATTCCGCGTTCGATCTGCTCGGGCGTCCGGTAGCTCTTCGTGTCGATCTGGCCTTTGAGGGCCTCGCGTTCTTCGGCTTTGCGCAAAGCCTCGTCGTTGACGCTCAGCAGCTGGCCCAGAGTCTTGCGGACGGTCTCGGGCGTGATGTTGTGCTCGCGGTTGTGGGCTTCCTGGCGCGTGCGACGCCGATCGGTTTCGCCAAGCGCCGCTTTCATGGAGTCGGTCATCTTGTCGGCATAGAGAATGGCCTTGCCGTCGACGTGTCGCGCCGCTCGTCCGATGGTCTGGATCAGCGAACCGGCGGAGCGCAGGAAGCCCTCCTTGTCCGCGTCGAGAATCGCGACGAGCGAGACCTCGGGCAGGTCGAGGCCCTCGCGCAGGAGGTTGATCCCGACAAGGACATCGAACTCACCGAGCCGGAGATTGCGCAGGATTTCCACTCTCTCGATCGCGTCGATGTCGGAGTGGAGGTAACGGACCTTGACGCCGAGTTCGGAGTAGTACTCGGTCAGATCCTCGGCCATGCGTTTGGTGAGGGTGGTGACGAGCACCCGCTGCTGCGCCGCGACCCGGGCGCGAATCTCGGCCAGAAGGTCGTCGACCTGACCCTTGACCGGCCGGATCTCCACCGCGGGATCGACAAGGCCGGTGGGACGGATGACCTGCTCGATGAAAGCGCCTTTGGTCCGCGTCATCTCATAAGGCCCCGGGGTGGCGGAGACGTAGATGGTCTGGCCGATCCGCGCCTCGTACTCCTCGAAGTTGAGGGGACGGTTGTCGATGGCCGACGGCATGCGGAAGCCGTACTCGACGAGCGTGGTCTTGCGCTGGCGGTCGCCTGCGAACATCCCGCGCACCTGGGGCACGCTCTGGTGGGACTCGTCGATCACGAAGACCGTGTCCTTGGGGAAGTAGTCGATGAGAGTCGGGGGCGGCTCGCCTTTCGCCCGCCCGGAAAGATGGCGTGAGTAGTTCTCGATACCGTGGCAGCTTCCGGTGGCGCGCAACATCTCGAGGTCGAACCCGGTCCGTTGACGCACGCGCTGGGCTTCGAGAAACTTGCCCTGGGCGTCGAGGGTCGGCGCGTGTTCCGCCAGTTCCGCCTCGATCTTTTTGATCGCGATCTCGAGGCGTGGCCGCGGGGTCACGTAGTGGGAGGAGGGATAGATCGCGATCTGGGCCAGCTTCTGCCGGGTTTTTCCGCTCAGGGGATCGAACTCCGTGATCGCTTCGATCACGTCCCCGAAGAGTTCGACGCGCACGCCGTAGTCGTCGTAGGCGGGCATGATCTCGATCACGTCGCCGCGCACCCTGAAGGTGCCCCGAGCCGGTTCGAAGTCGTTGCGGTCGTAGCGTGCTTCGACGAGTTTTTGCAGCATGGTTCCACGGTCGAGGGTGTCGCCCTGGCGCAGGAAGAGGAGCATGCCGTAGTAGGCCTCTGGGGAACCGAGGCCGTAGATGCAGGAAACCGAGGCCACGATGATGACGTCCCGCCGCTCGAACAGGCTGCGGGTGGCGGAGAGGCGCATCTTCTCGATCTCTTCGTTGATCGTGGCTTCCTTGTCGATGTAGGTGTCCGACTGCGGGACGTAGGCCTCGGGCTGGTAGTAGTCGTAATACGACACGAAGTACTCGACCGCGTTTTGCGGGAAGAAGCTCTTGAACTCCTGGTAGAGCTGGGCGGCGAGGGTCTTGTTGTGCGCCATGACCAGCGTCGGGCGGTTCACCCGCGCGACGCACTGGGCCATGGTGAAGGTCTTGCCCGAGCCGGTGACGCCGAGGAGGACCTGGTGTTGCAGGCCGTCGTTGATGCCCTGGACGAGGG
>JANNJB010000561.1:0-2452 GCA_031405615.1 Vicinamibacteria bacterium
TCCTAACCAGATTAACAATGACTGATTTTATCGTGGCCATGGCCTATTTATGGTTTGCGACAGCGTTATTCAGCAATCTGCATAACATACCGTTTACATTTGACTCAGCGAAACCTCGCCTCCGAAGGGCGACCCGAACGCTCCCCCCGAACTCGGCCCGCGGGAGTTCCAACAGATCCGCAGGCTGATGGAGAGCGAGACCGGCGTCCACCTGACCGAGGCCAAGGGCGCCCTGGTCATGGCCCGGCTGGGACGCCGCCTCCGCGAACTGCGGATCAGGTCTTACCGCGAGTACATGGCGCACCTCCAGGCCAACCCGGAGAAGGAGATCGGCGAACTCGTCGATCGCCTTCTCACCAACGAGACCCGGCTGTTCCGAGAAGGCTGGCAGTTCGACTATCTCGAGCAGACCATCATCCCCCAATTGCGCAAGGATGCGAGCGCCAGCCTCGACCGCAGCCTGAGGGTGTGGTCGGCGGCCTGCTCCACCGGAGAGGAACCGGCGAGCCTGGCCGCGGTTCTCGACAAGCACTTCCCCGCCCATGAGGGCTACCGGGTCACGATCCTCGCCACGGATCTCTCCTCGCGCGCCCTTGCCGCCGCGCGCACCCTCACTTTTCCGATCGCCCGGGCCAAGGATGTCCCCGCGGCGTACGCGAGACAGTTCGAGGACGTGGGGACAGACCATGTGCGGCTGAAGAAGTCCGCCGCGCAACTCGTCCAGTTCCAGGCCATGAACCTGCTGACCCCCACCGTAGCCTCCGCGCAGTTCGACCTTGTGCTGTGCCGCAACGTCCTCATCTACTTCACGCGGGAGACCAAGCGCCTGGTCATCGACCACATGTGGCGGTCGCTCAAGCCCGGCGGCCACCTTTTCGTCGGCCACGCGGAGAGTCTGGTCGGGGTGATCGAGGGACAGCGCCCGGTCAAGCCCGCGATCTACCGCAAACCTCCGGCTGCCCGCCCATGATCAACGTCCTCGTCGTCGATGACTCGGCGCTGGTCCGTCAGACCCTCAAGGAACTGCTGGAGCGTTCGGGCGAGTTCGACGTGTCGCTCGCCGCCGATCCTTTCATCGCGGAGCGACGGATCGCCCTCAAGCGGCCGCAGGTGATCGTCCTCGACATCGAGATGCCGGGCATGGACGGCCTCACCTTCCTCACCCGCCTGATGGCGACCGATCCGATTCCGGTGGTCATCTGCTCCGCTCGCGCCGGTGAAGATGCGGCGGTCGCGATTGAAGCCCTCGCCCGTGGCGCGATCGATGTGCTGCCCAAGCCGCGCCTGTCCGTCAAGGACTTCCTGAGCGACACCGCGACACTCCTTGTCGACACGGTGCGCGCCGCCGCGTCTTCAAGGCGCGGGGTCCCCGCTCTACGCACCCCGCGAGCGCCGCTCACCGAAATTGCGAAGGGGGTCGCGAGTTCGTGGGTGGTGGCGGTTGGGGCCTCGACCGGCGGCACGGAGGCCCTGGCCGTCGTCCTCGGCGCCCTGCCCCGGGAGTCGCCGGCCGTCCTCGTGGTTCAACACATGCCCGAGGGTTTCACGAAGGCGTTCGCGGGCCGGCTCAACGGCCTCGCCCCGATGCAGGTCAAGGAAGCCGAGGATGGCGACCCGGTTCGACAGGGTCTGGTGCTCCTGGCTCCCGGGAATCGGCACATGACGATCGTCCGCGACGGCGCGCGTTTCGTGGTCCGGATCGATTCCGCTCCCCACGTCAATCGTCATCGGCCCAGCGTCGATGTCCTCTTCCGCTCGGTCGCGGAAACGTTTGGACCGCGCAGCGTCGGCGTCCTGCTCACGGGAATGGGCAAGGACGGCGCCGTCGGTCTTCTCGAGATGAAGAACCGCGGCGCCCAGACCATCGCGCAGGACGAAAGCACCTCGATCGTCTTCGGAATGCCGAAGGAGGCGATAGCACTCGGCGCGGCCACTCGAATCCTTCCCCTGCAGAACGTGGGCGAAGGCATCCTCGACCTCCTGCCCAAGTCGTAGGAGCTTCGCTAAACCCCCGCCGGGCCCTTGAGCATGTCGATGAAGCCGCGCAGGGTCGCGAGCTTTCTCTCGGACGTCATGTGGAGGCGCGAGGCGTAGACCGCGGTCGCGGCCTGGGCCCCGAGGAGCCGGAAGAGTTCGAAGTCGAGTTCGCTGAAGGCGACCTTCTGCTGGAACAGCTTGTGGATGCTGAGCAGGCCCACGACCACACCCGAAAGGTCGAAGGGAATGACCGCGAGGGGCGCCTCGAACGGCGCCGCTTCGGCGACCTTGGTGTCGCTCGCGTCCGTGACGTGGCGTCGACTGGTCGATAATCCAGTGAAACTCAGTTCCGGCGTAGGCTGCGCGCGCGCCCTCGCGGGCCAACTTGACTACGCACTCGGAGCGGCGTTTGATTTCCTTCGCGAAGGTCTTTTCCGAAGGAAGCAGGACACTGGCGTCCTTGCAAAGATTGGTC
>JANNJB010000562.1:0-5500 GCA_031405615.1 Vicinamibacteria bacterium
GCATGCCTAATGGATTGATCAATTCTTTCTGCAATAAGGATGGGAATGGAGTGTGTGTCACATTGGCCAAAACCAACTCTATCATGGCAAAAGCAGCATTTTGATAAGCGTACTCCAAGCCGGGGGTATTGTTGATTTTAATGTCCCTACGCGAGGCCTTTACGACATCGAGCGCGGCGTTCGTGACCTCGGTGGCGGTCCAGGTGAGACCCTCGGTACGGCGTCCGAGGAGGCGCCTTCTCGCGAGCGACCGTCTCAACGCCGAGGCGAAGGGCACGAAACGCAGCCCACGGGGGGACGAGGCGAGGAACGTGTCGAACCCCTTCTGAAGACCGGTCCAGGGCACGAGGAAGATGTCATTGGCGCTCACGCCGGTCGTGGCGTAGCCCTTTGCCTTCAGCCAGTCGGCCATCGTTTCGATGTCGGGCCAGGCTCGTCCATAGGGCGCGTCGCCGCCGATGATCGTATGAGCGCCGTGGGCGCTCGGCAGCAGGCCGGTGAACAGCGAACCGTGGGAAGTGAGCGAGAAGGTCCCGCTCGCCGTGGCGGCGTCTACGATCAGGCCTTCTTTGAGATACGCCCCGGTCTTCGCGAGCGTCGGCTTGGGGTATCCATAGATGTCTAGGTTCTTCGCGCGAACGGTGTCGAGCACGATCAGCAGGACATTGGGAGCCCCGGTTGGAGTCGGCGACGGCGAGGTTGCCATGGTCGCGGGGGGTTCGAACACCGGCGGACCCGAACCGCGATGGAGAGCAACGCCCGCGGACGAAACGAGGGCGACCAGGGACAGGGCCATTGCCTTCGAACCGCGAGCGATCGAGGCCGCCACCGCGAGTGCCACCCCCAGAACGGCCACATATCCGAAGATGTCGAGGATCATCTCCGTGGTGATCGCCTGGACCCGATCGGCGCGAAGGGCGAACGCGAGGGCGGCCACGAAGTAGATGAGGAGGACCAGAACGACCCGCGCGCGGGTGAACGAAAAGTGCGGGTCGCCTCTTCGGATCCCAAGAAGGGCGACAAGAGCCGCGGCCGCCACGGGAAGGATCCCTGCCGCAAGTCCCTCCGGCGTGAATGGCTCCCGCCCGCGCATGAGATACGACACCGGGGCCAGGGCGACGCCGAGAAAGCCGATGGCTTCGAACACGCGATGCGGCCGCACGCTGTAGGAGGCCGCGCACGTCGCGTGGAAGAGCAGCGAGCCGGCAAGGGGAACAGCGAAGATCTCCACGAGATCGAGGGCCGGCGAGGCGCCGGTCACGTACGTGAAGGCGGCGTCGACGAAAGCCCACAGCGCTCCCAACACCAGACCGGCTTGAATCGTTCCCATCACGGGGTCCCCAGGCCATGCCCCAGGGCCCGAACCCTCGTGATGATGCCATCCCAGCCAATGGGCGCCCCCTCCCCTACGCCCAGGGCCTGGGCGGCCGCGCCGAGGACACGTTCGACGTCCCAACCCGAAGTCCGCAGATCGCGAATGCCGGTGTCGCGGTTCGCCTTCGAGAGCTTGACGCCGTCAGGCCGCGTGATCAGGGGATGGTGCAGATATCGCGGCGGGAGGTCCCGCCCGAGGAGGCGCGCGATCTGAATCTGCCGGCCGGTCGAGGTCAGGATGTCCTCGCCGCGAATCACGAGATCGATGCCCTGATCGAGATCGTCGACCACGACCGCGAACTGATAGGTCCAGTGTCCATGGCGATCGCGCGCGAGGATATCGCCGGAGACGTCCGCGGGGACCTGTTCCACCGGCCCCAGCCGGAGATCGGTGAACGTGACGCGCTCGGCCGCGAGGAGGATCCGCCGGCCTTGGTGAATCGCGCCATCGATGTGGAGGGCGCGGCAGGTGCCCGGATAACGAACCTCACCTTCATTCGAACCGACGATCTCCGCGATCGACTTCCTCGAACACGCGCATGGATAGACCCGGCCCGCGTCCGCGAGCCGGCCGAGCGCTTCGGCGTATCTCGGCCCACGCTCGCTCTGACGGGGTGCTCGAACGTCCGCGACGCAGCCGAGCCATTCGAGATCTTCGAGAATCTGTGTCTCGAACTCCGGCCGTGAACGAGTCCGGTCGTGATCCTCGATGCGCAGAACGACACGGCCGCCCAGGGCCCGCGCCACCCCCCACACCGCAATAGCACTCGCCACATGACCCAGGTGAAGGACGCCGGTGGGGGCGGGCGCGAAGCGCGTAGTTAATCCGGGCGCCGGCGCCTCGTTGATGAGAAGGGGCGGGTTCAGCGCTTCACCGCGATGCCGACCAGTTCGAACCGGGCCCCGAACAGGAGAGCGCCCGAGCCGATGAAGGCCCGCGCCGGAAACTCCTTCGTGAAGTAGGTCCGATACACCGCATTGAAGGCGTCGTAGTGGCGAACGTCGGAACAGTAGATCTGCACGCTCACGAGGTCGTCCATGGTCATTCCCGCATCGACGAGTTGTTTCTTCATCGCGTCCATCACGAGCTTCGCCTCCACGGCGACATCCGCGGGGGGCTTGCGGTCGGGTCCAAGGCCGATCTGGCCGGAGATGTAGAGCGTGTCCAAAACGCGGACGGCTCCGGAGAAGGGCGGCTCGTTCTTGTTGAGCGCTTCACTCCTCGGATTCACTACCGTGCGCGGCGTTTGGGCGGCGGCGCTGGCGGCTACGAGCAGGCTCAGGCCGATGGCCTTCATTGCGTTCATGAGGAGACTCCTTGATGGGTGATGGGGTTTAGGGATGAGGCTAATACAGGCCGCTTCCTTCTATAGTCTCGGCCCACGGATGTCGCCCCTCCTCCCTTTTCTTCTCGTCACCGCTTTGCTTCAGGGGACCACCGGGCGGCCCTACGCGGAGGAGCGGCAGCTACTCGATCGACATCTCGCCCAACTGCGGCGCTCCCTGCCCGATGGCCCGACTCCCGAGGCGGACGCCACGCTTCTCGGCCAGATCGCCAGCGAGGCGGGATTGCGAGGCATTGCGGTGGGCTCGCCCACGATCACGGAATCGGGGTCCCTCGGCCAGTCGCGGCGCGTCATCACCGCCACCTCGACCTACCCGGACGCCGACCGGTTCTTCCGAGCCCTGCAGGGATCGACGCGGCTCATCGATGTGGAGGGCCTCATCCTTCGCGTCGCCGAGTTCGGCGTGGCCGTCGAGGCGCGCGTTCGCCTTCATCATCGATCCGCGCGAGCGGCGCCCCTGGCGAGTCTCGGCACGGACCGGACACGCGACCGCACGCGGGGCGCGTCGCGCGAAGAGGCGGCCCGGTTCGCGCGCGACGAGCAGATCGCCCTCGACAAGACCATCGCCCTCGACGACCTGCGCCGGAGACAGACCTCGGCGCGCATGTTCCTGGCGGAAACCGGCTCGGCCTTCCGCGACGCGGCCGCGGCCCTCACCTTCGGCTCGCTCGACGGCGACACCGGCCGATTCACGCTGCGCGGCGTGGTGGCGGGAATGGGCGCCGCGGACACGCTGGAGCGACGGCTCGAGGGCGGCTTCTTCCGGCTGCGCGAGTTCTCCCGCCTGCCCCAGGATGGCTGCTATCAGTTCGAGGCGGTGGGCGAATCGTTCCGAGCGGGCCCCGAAGCCGCACTCCCTCTCCCCGTCGACGAGCCCTTTCGTCCTACCGAGCCCCTCTGCCGCCGGGACCGGGATCCACAAAGCGCACCCGGGGCGGCGCCGGCCCTTCGGGCCTCCGGTTCCGCGCTTGGAGGCATCTCTCTCCGCGCGGTGGACGCAGACCTCGCCGACATCGCCGCGATGCTGGAATCGCTCACGCGCGAACCCTTCGTGGTCGCGGAGACCGTGCGCGGTCGAGTGCACGTGGATGTCGCGGGTGCTTCACTCGAGGACACGCTGAAGGCGCTGCCCGTCCGTGTGGACCAGGTGGGATCGGTCCGCATCCTGCGCGCGGCCCAGGCGCCCGACCTCACTCTCCCGGGCCCCGACGAGCCGACGCCTTCGGGGCGATTCTCGCTTCGCGCGAAGCGGCTGCGCGGGGAAGAAGTTCTGTCGGCGATCGCCGAGACCGAGCCTTCCTACGCGGCGCTCGGCCCACAGAACCTCTCGAAGCTCAGCCTTTTCGTGCGCGATGCCGCGATCGACGATGTCCGCCGCGCCGTCCTCGCGGTCCTTCAGCTCGGAGAGACACGCGAGGAGGGCACACGCCTGCTCAGGTTCAACGGCCAGCAGGGAGAGACGGGGCCGATCGCCGCCGCAACCCTCGGGCGCGTGATCTTCCGGGCTCGCGACCTGACCGTCGAGGAAATGGCGCTGGCAGGGATCGGTCGATCCGGCGACGAGTTCACAGCGTTCGCGTACTCGCCTCTTGGAGAAATCGTTGCGCTTCGTCTGGGCGACGTTCTCGCCGACGGCGTCATCGCCTCACTCGATTCGAACGGCGTCCTGATCGACACCTCCGAAGGCCCGGTGCGGATCTCGCTCGCGACGGTGCGTCCGCGGTAACGGGACCAGGGGCTTTACGCGGCCTGGCGCTCGGAGATCGCGTTCAGGGCTTCGGTGAGTTCATCGACGGTCTGGAAGCGCTTCTCGCGCTCCTTTTCCAGGCACTTCAGGATCACCGCCTGCAGCTCTTCAGGCAGCTTGGGCTTGATCGAGCGCGGCAGCGGCGGAGGCGTCTGCATGTGGTGCACCACGATCGCAAGCGGCGACTCGCCGGTGAAAGGCAGCTTGCCGCAGAAAAGTTCGAAGAGAACCACGCCCATGCAATAGATGTCGGAACGGAAGTCGGCCTGCTGTCCCCGCCCCAGTTCGGGGGCGAGATAGTCGGGCGTGCCCAGAACAACACCCGCGCCCGTGATGGCGGAATCGCCGGGTTTGCTCTCGTCCTTCACGTTCGACACCGTGGCGATGCCGAAGTCCATGATCTTGAGATCGCCGGTCTCCGGGATGATCAGCATGTTCTGCGGCTTGATATCGCGATGGATGACGCCCTGGGCGTGCGCGGCGGCGAGCCCGTGGCACATCTGCTTCGCGATCTGCAGCCCGACGCCCAGGGGCAGGGCGCCTTTGCGCTTCTGGAGATCCTTGAGCGTCACTCCCTCGAGGTACTCCATGGAGATGTAGGGGGTCCCCGCCCACTCGCCGAAGTCGTGGGTCCGCAGGACGTTTTTGTGCGTGATCTTGCGGGCGAGCTTGATCTCCAGCTTGAACCGCTGGAGCAGCGTCGCATCCTGGGAGAGGACATCGGAGCGCAGGGTCTTGAGCGCCACGACTTCATCGAGCTGGTTGTCCTTCGCGCGGAAGACCACGCCCATGCCGCCGCGTCCGAGGGTCTCGAGGACCTTGTAGCGGTTCGCGAACATCGAGCCGATGGTGAGATTGGCGTCACCTCCAGGCAGTGTTCCCGACGCCGTGGCCCCCGACAAACCGACGGTTTCGCCGGAGCCGATGGTGCCGCCCGGCGGAAGGTTGGTGGTGCCTCCGCTCGCCTGGGCGGTTCTCATGAACTCGATGAACTGCTCCTTCTCCCGCAGTTCGGTCAGGAGCCCGTTGAACG